>JACMRC010000185.1 GCA_014376655.1 Mucilaginibacter sp.
CGTGATCCAGTAAAACGGATCTTTATTAAACAGCCGGTTTAGCCAACTTGTGGGGTTAAACAGCACCCGGTAATCAAATCCCCAAAACTCGCTTATGGAGTGGTGGAAATAATGATCGGCCATTTCGGGGATGCCCATATCTTTATAATAACTGCGGCATCGCTCGGCAGCCATTGCCGCGTCGTCGGGGTCATAAAAAGGCGTATCTAATATATGGATCTCGCCGCCCCGGTTTAATATCCGCTCGGCTTGCCGTAAAACAGCCACTACCGACGGGAAATATTGCAGTGATGCAGCAAAAATCATCACGTCGAATTTTTCCTTATCAAACGTGTTTTCGTTAAAGCTATCGTACACAAACTCCAGGTTAGGTTTTTTAAACACCCTGCTTGCCTGGCTAATTTCTACCATGTTAATATCAAGGCCGGTAACATATGTTTTAGGCAAGCCGGCCATCTTTGCAGACAGCCAGCCGTTACCACAACCAACTTCCAATATTCTTAAAAACTTGCGTTTCTTACCTAAATATGCCAGCAACCTGTCGCTCGAATGCTTTCTTACATCCCACTCGTTAGAGTGGATATAAAAATCGGGCAGGGTTTGTAGCTGCGCGTCGGTATAGACCCTGTTTTCGTGTCCTCTTACCGCAACATAAAGTTCCTCAAAATCCGCTTTCCGGGGTTTTGAACGCTTAATGGCTTTATTTTGAACACTTATATCCAATGGGTTATTTATTTAAACCCCTTTGTTTAGGCTGACGGTAATCTGTTTTAAACAGCTTTATTTAGTAGGGGTATTGTTTACAGTTTATTTGTTTGGGCCGGTTTTAATTAATAGCGGCGGGGCCCTAACCTCCCGCCACTATCATGAGAAACTAAATCTACAATTACACAATTATCAACAAGGTTACGCCCTGTATTAAACAAAGGTTGCCCGTTAAACGAAATAAAATATTGTGGCAACCTTTGTAAAAAATCGTCCGTAAGTCATTATAGTAAGTCCTTAAACTATTATAGCCATGAACACCCTGATAGCAACAACCAGCCCTTTTAACAGCTTGATATCAATGTTTAAAAAAGCTTTCCAGAAAAATTATTTTTCTCAGGGATTAAAGGAGAAAAAAACTATTGAAGCTTATGACCTGTGGGCCGAGAGTTATGATGTACAACCCGGCAACTTAATGCTGGATATGGATGATGAAGTGTTTGCAGATCTGTTATCAGAAATAGATATCATAGGTAAACAAATTGCCGATATAGGTTGCGGTACCGGCAGGCATTGGCCAAGACTTTTAAAAAATAACCCGGCCGGTATAACCGGGTTTGATGTATCTGCCGGTATGTTACGGCGACTGGAACAAAAGTTCCCCGGCGCAAAAACTAACCAGATAACAGATAATCGCTTCTCTGATGTATGCAATGCTACTTATGACACGATCATATCAACACTTACGGTTTCACATATTGAAAATATGGAGGAAACTTTAGCTGCATGGAGCCGCATCTTAAAATATAACTGCGATATTATTATAACTGATTTTCATCCTAATGCTTTGGCGTATGGTGTAAGGCGCACCTTTCAGCATAATAAAGATAACATTGCCATAGAAAACTTTGTACACTATGTGTATGATATTGAAGGCATATTAATAAACAATGGCTTTAGGATAGTAAACAAAATCGAAAAAAGAATAGATGAATCTGTTAAGCATTATTACGAGGCTAAAAATGCTTTAGCCATTTATGAAAAGTTTAAAGATGCACGCATTATATACGGTATCCACCTAAAAAGGACCGATGATCTTAAATAACGTCACAACTATTACCAGTAACGGCCCTGTTAACATAACGGTAAACAGCAGCAATACCAACGTGGATGCTTTACAGCTAACATTTGACAATGCATTAGCCTTCCCCGGGCTGGTAAACTCGCATGATCATTTAGATTTTAATTTGTTTCCGCAATTAGGTAACGTGTTTTATAACAATTACGCCGAATGGGGCAGGCACATCAATACCACTTATAAGGATGAGATAGCTGCCGTTTTAAAAGTACCATTGGCGCTCCGCGTTAAATGGGGAATATTTAAAAACCTGCTTTGTGGCGTTACAACTGTTGTAAATCACGGCGACCCTTTACCGGTAGATAATGCACCTATAAATGTTGAGCAATGCCATAGCATCCACTCGGTGCAGTTTGAAAAACGATGGAAACTAAAGTTGAATAATCCCCTTAAACGAAAACTACCGGTGGTGGTGCATGTGGGCGAGGGTAATGATGAGTTGTCAAACCGGGAGATTGATAAGCTTATTAGCTGGAATCTGCTTAAAAAAAAACTGATAGGCGTACATGGTGTAGCCATGACGGCAGAGCAGGCTAAAAAATTTGAAGCGGTGATATGGTGTCCCGAATCGAATTACTTTTTGCTGAATAAAACCGCCGCCGCAGACGACCTTAAAAAACATACTACCATTTTATTTGGTACAGACTCCACCCTTACCGGTAACTGGAACATCTGGAACCATATCCGCCTGGCGCGCAAAACAAATATGTTGACGGATGCCGAGTTATATAGTTCGCTGCATTTAGGAGGATCGTCCAACTGGCAAACTAATGCTGATAATAAAGGATCAATAGTTGTCACTAAAAAAAATGACACAGAAACGCCCTTCGATTCTTTTTACGCCACGCAGCCCGAAGATATATTGTTGGTTGTTAATGACGGCCAGGTAAGACTATTTGATAATACGATGCTCAGCCAGCTGGAACACCTTGATCTTAAACAATTTAGCAAGGTATTTATAGGCCGTACCTGCAAATATGTACAAGGCGATCTGCCCGGTTTAATGCAGCAGATAAAAGTGTATTATCCCGGGGCTGTATTCCCGGTAACAGCAATTTAGGTATGTCCATCTATTCAAAAATACACACAAAATTATCGCGTAAGTTTAAAGGCTACAGGCGCGATGTGCGGTATTATTTAGGTTTAGATAAAGCGTTTTATAACAATGCACGGGGCAGCCGGATATTAATATATCATGGTATTTGTCGGGACGATCATACCCGTTTTAACCCTATATTTTTAACAGCAAAAATTTTTGAGGATCATCTAAAACTTTATAAAAAACATTGTAATGTGGTATCGCTGGATGATTATTATAAAAGCAATTTCAGTGATGGAAAATTCAATATATGCCTAACTTTTGATGATGGGTTTGCTAATAACCATAAATATGCTTTGCCACTTTTGGAGAAATACCAGGTGCCTGCAACCTTTTTTATTACGGGTATAGCCAATGAAGGTTATGATATTTTATGGAATGATTTTTTAGGTATTGTGAGCAAGTATGGGCCGCAAACTATTTATTATAAAAACGAAGAATATTATAAAGGCAAATACGATCTGTATTATTCTGCCGATAGCCGTATAACACTTAAAGATAAACTACGCGTTACCGGTTTTGATGATAAAGCCGACATGATGAAAGAACTATACGCATTAGTTCCGTTTAAAAAGGAAGAACGCCATACAGACTATTGGTTGCAAATGACTATGGCACAAATAAAAGAATTAGCCACCTCGCAGTATGCAACAATTGGGGCGCATGGTTATTACCATAACGACCTTGTACAAACAAGCCCGGAAGATGCCTTTACCGAAATGCTGAACGTAAAACAATACCTGGAGGCGCTGATAAAAAAGCCTATAACCAGCCTGGCATTTCCGTATGGTAGCTATAACCAGGATGTAATAAATGAGGCTAAAAAAGCCGGTTATAAACAATTATTGGCTATGGATTTTTATAATGACAGAGATGGAGCAGATGAAACTATGCGCGAACGGCTTACCGTAAATCCTTTTATATCGCCGGTTAACCAATTGCATGCAACCATAACCCGGAAATATGATTAACCCGGAAAGCAGATATATTACCGAACGGTTGGGCTTAAACAATATAGCTGATATGGATTTGCTATATAAAGCTGTTTATGGGTCTGAGCGATCATCCGGGTTTTTCACAAATAAATATGATACCGGATACACGGGTGCCAAATACATTGGTTACCTGGCCTATAACCAGCAACACCATCCCATTGCTTTTTATGGCGTTATACCCACGTTAATTTGGTATAATGGAAAAACAATCCTGACTGCACAATCTGCCGATACTATGACGCACCCGGGATATAGAAATATGGGCTTGTTTACAAAGTTGGCAAACTTAACTTATGCATTGTGTAAGCAAGAGGGTATCTGCTTTGTTTTTGGCTTTCCCAACCAAAATTCGTTGCCCGGTTTTATCAAAATGGGTTGGCACATGGCCGATAGCCTGGATCAGTTTGAAATCCCTGTTACAAGTGTGCTTCCCTTACAAAAGATCGCGCGTAAATACCCGGCTTTAAAGTCCGTTTATACCTGGTATACTGACAGGGTTTTAAAGAACTATTTAAAGGATAAAAAAGGTGTTCAAAATTGTGTATTGACCGATGGCTATAATGGCGTGTTTCGTGATGACAATTACTTAAAATATAAAAGCTATTCGCCTACCCGGGTAATTGAAATAGATGGGGCGTTGTTTTGGATAAAACTGCAAAACGGTTTACAGATTGGCGATATAGAAAATATAGGCGATAGCTTTAAAAGCGTTATAAACAAGCTAAAAAAGCTTGCCCGCAAATTAGGCGCAACGCAAATCTATTTCCAAGCCAGTCCACAAACAAAATTGCATACATTATTTGTCGGCATTTGTCAACCTGCCCCAGCATTTCATGCAGGATTCAAAAATATTGATGCCGGTTTATCGCTTGATAACATAAAGTTTACCTTAGCCGATATAGATATATTTTAACAGCTATGAAGTTTGTTTTTGCCAGCTATATTTCATCCGATACCTATAACGACCCTACAGCATGGCTGGAGCGGATAAAGGCTTATACAGGGGTATTAGAGGCCGTAGCTGTAAACCATGAAGTGATAAGTATTGAGCAGATAAATTATAAGGGAGATCAAATTAAAAATGGTGTTACTTACCAGTTTAGAAAATTTGATATACGCAGCTATTTCCCGTTAAAGCTAAACCTGTATATAAGGCAACAAAAGCCTGATGTGGTATTTATCCATAGCCTGCATTTCCCGTTGCAGGTAATGTTGTTACGATTGGTATTAGGGCGTAAGCCAAAGATCATCATCCAAAACCACGCAGAAAAACCGTTTACCGGAATCAAAAAAAGGTTAGTACGGTTAGCTGAAAGATATGTTAATGCCTACTTATTTGCTTCGCGGGCAATGGGTTTAGAATGGATAACCAAGGGCAACTTAACATCGTCAAAAAAAATCCACGAGGTGATGGAGTTATCCTCATTCTTTTACCCGATACCAAAAGAAACCGCCCGCGCAAAAACTGGCATTACCGCAACTAATGCCTTTTTATGGGTAGGCCGGTTAGACCAAAACAAGGACCCGTTAACCGTGATAAAAGCATTTTTAAAATTTGCGTCAGTAACGCCATCGGCTTGTTTGTATATGCTTTATCATACCGAAGAATTATTAGCGGAGATACATCAATTACTAAAAGATGAGCCAAACGCGGCGGCGATAAAGTTAATAGGTAAAGTCCCTAATGAGGAGTTAATATACTGGCATAACAGCGTTGACTTTATTGTTGCCGGGTCGCATTACGAAGGCAGCGGCACTGCCGTTTGCGAGGCAATGTCGTGCGGTTGCATACCTATTGTGACTGATATATTTTCTTTCGGGATGATGACTGATAATGGTAATATAGGCATGTTATATCAACCAGGTAACGAGGTAGAACTATTGGCAGCATTACAACAAACCCAAACGCTAAACATATCCGCAGAAAAAGAAAAATCGCTGGCTTATTTTAGGTCAACCCTTTCGTTCGAAGCCATTGCCGGGCGTATTGGTGCTATTGCGGCTTCTTGTTGAGTATACAATTCCATTATTATTTTAGCCGTATCCGCAATATCATAGGGCAATACCGGATAGTATAAAAGATCCTTATCCAATAATACATCTTTTGCTATTAGCGTCATATCAGTTACATCCCCGGCAATATGCCAGTTGGGTATCTTACTATTCATAGACTGCACAAAGCTTATAACTTTTGCCCCTGCATAAAGGGCTTCTAAGCAAACTATACCAAAGCCTTCGTATTTAGATGTATGCAAAAACACTTTAGCACGTTGCATTAATGCCAACACATCTGCGTGCGGCAGTTCGCCGGTTAAAGTTATGTTGTCCTTAAGGCCAAGCCTGTTTATTTTAGCTTTTAGCGGAGCCATTTCCGGGCCAGTACCACATAATATCACATTTATTTGCGGGATATTACATTTTAATGCCTGTATAACATCAATATAAACTGAGTATTGCTTCAATTTTATCAATGAGCCAACAGCAATAACATCAATATCACGCTCGCCGGTATAAGTCTTAAATAATGAAGGATTAATAGCCCCCGGCGCAAGATGTTTAGGTATTACTCCATAATTTCGGTTAAATTCACCAACCAAAAAATCAGATAAAGCTACCAGGTTGTCTCCGTCGGGCATTATCCGGTAAACATATTTGTTACCTGGTCGTGCATCCTGGCCCAGTAGCCAGCAGTAATGTTTTATGGAAAACTTCTTAGCAAATTTGTCTGCTATAAAAGCGCACTCGTCCATCCAAAAGCTCAAAAGGCCAATAATATCATAAGTCGCCCGTGTTTTCTTTAATGCCCGCCACGCACGCAGCCACATAAGTCTGCGGTAAAAGCCACTTTTGTTTTTACCCCCAAGAGCAATTACTTTAATCCCATTCCACATATATTCTGCCGATTCTAAAGGGTATTGAAAAGTCAGTACAATAATATTTAGATCGGGATGAGCTTTTTTTAAAGTACGTACAAATATTTGCCTGTCGGGCAGCCAGGTGCTATCTCCTTCATCTTTTGGGAAAGCAGGAGTTAGTATAATTAATGCTTTACGCATAAGCCGGTTCCATTATTATTATTTTATCGCAAAAATCAAGGCTCGCGGTGTTATGGGTTATTAATATCACCATTTTACCCTGTTGTGCTAACAACTTTAATTTTAAAAGGATCGCCCTTTCAGACTCCCCGTCCATTTCAGAAAAGGCTTCGTCCAGTATAAGCACATCAAAATCATGGTATAAGGCACGTGCCAGCATCAATCGTTGCCTTTGGCCGCCGCTTATATTTTTGCCGTCCTCTTTTATCAGCTCGTTAATTCCGTTGGGATACTGGGCTATAAGGCTTTCCAGTCCGCAAAATTCAATGACATTATTAAGCATTGCCTGGTTGTACTCGCCATCAGTAAGCGTGATATTTTTAAGCAGCGTATCGTTAATAATAAACGATTGCTGTTTTACGTACGATATCCTGTTTAAATACCCCTGTCTTTTTATCCAATTAGTACGCTCGCCATTAAATAGAATATTCCCTTTATGATGTTTCAGGAAACCAAGCATCAGGTGTATGATAGTTGTTTTGCCTTTGCCCGATGCTGCCGATATCCCTACAAAATCGCCCGCTTGTATTTCAAAATTTAAATTGCTTAGCACATACCTACCGTTGTATCTAAACTTAACCTGGTCAAAAATTATCGACCGTATATTTTCCGTTTCGCCTGCAATCGAAACATGGTTCTCTACCGGCTGCAGGTCTGTTATGGTAAACCTGTACGTTTTTATTTGGCTGGTACTGTTTAGTATTTTAACAATGCCGGGGATAATCTTATAACTGGCGGCCATAAAAACACCTATGGTTAACAGGTTCACTGCCGGTGTACCTACCGATAGTTTATTTATGGCAATCAAAATAAAAAAGCCGAGTATGGCAAAAACTTCCACCAGCCTCGAAGTAAGGCCCTGCAAAGTTTGCTGGGTGGCTATGTTATTGTTTAATTGCAATTGCTGATCATGGTACCGCTTCGCAAAAAAGTCGTCTTTACTATAAACGTTACTTTCTATATATCCGCTTAAAGATTCCTTTAAATGTTGTATGGTTTTCTGGTTTACTACCCTGTTGTTTTCGCGGATGGACCGTAATTTAAACCTGATGTAATTAGCTAATAACACAACCGGTGGTACCAACAATAAAAAAAGCATGAAAAACAAACCGGGATGCCAGAATAAGATTCCCGTAACGGTAACTAATATTAAAATACCCTGCGAAATTATCTGTTGTACATTGGTTAAGATATAATTACTGAACTCTATAGGCTGCTGGCTTATGCGCCTGATCAATACCGATGAATCAACACTAACAAATCGCAGATAATCATCCTTTAAATAGTTTTGGATGTTTCGTTTGGATAGCCTTGACGCAATACCATAAAAGAAATGCTGCTGCTGTTTTGAGTTGATATAGCCCAGCCAGTTTTTAAAGCCAAATGCAAGCAAAAACGCGGTTATTAATAACAACGAATTGCGGTTTAACAAAACATCAGGCAGGAAAGAAATAAAACCTACCTCTTTATTTGTAGTATAAAAGTTAATTACAACCAGTATCATCCCCAAAAAGGCTATGTCCAATACCCCCATCACCAGGTCTGATAAAATCAGTCGTGCCAACTTTGCTTTTTCCTTTTGTTCGAGGATGTTTACGATATCTGATAAAATTTTTTTCAAACTTAGGCTTGATTGATCGTTTAAATACTTTTTAAACAAATACGCACTAACAAGCTATTGAGTTGCTTTACTATTGATAAGTAATTGCATCTGCTATAATTTATCTACATTAGATAACCATTACCTAATAAACCAGCTAATTTATGCCAATTAAACCCTTTATAGTGCTTGCTTATTTACTTGCAGCAACAACATTGAGTGTACATGCACAAAACAATTTGTCGGGATTAGCAGACCCATTAACAATGGCGGACGGCAGCAAAGTGACTACCGCAAAGCAATGGCACAAAAGACGTAAGGAGTTACTGCATTTTTTTACTACCGAAATGTATGGCCAACAACCCAAGCGCCCTGCAAGCATGACTTTTAAAGTTTCAGAAAGCAGCAAAACCGCATTAGGTGGCTTGGCAACCCGCAAACAGGTAACCGTTTATTTTAACGGCAAACCAAATGGGCCGCAAATGGATCTGTTGATATATTTGCCAAACCAGGTAAAAAAGCCCGGGGTTATTTTACAGCTTGGCTTTAACGGTAATCAAACCCTAAGTAATGATACGGCTGTTAAAATTTCATCAAGTTGGGTAGCAAATGGCAAAACCGCAGTTAATAATAAAGCTACCGAGGCAAGCCGAGGTAAAACACCTAATGCCGATGTTGAAATGATATTGAAGCGTGGGTATGGTTTTGCCACTATTTACTGTGGTGATATTGACCCCGATTTTGACGATGGTTTTAAAAATGGTGTGCATGCTTTATACCCCAAACTACAGGGCCGTGGCGACAATTTTAGCACCATTGGTGCCTGGGCCTGGGGACTTAGCCGCGCATTGGATTATTTAGAAACCGACAAAGATATTGATGCCAAAAAGGTAGTCGTATTTGGCTTTTCGCGCCTGGGTAAGGCCGCGCTTTGGGCCGGCGCTACAGACCAACGCTTTGCTATGGTGCTAAGCAATGAGTCGGGGGCGGGTGGGGTAAGGATATTTAGACGCGGCAAAGGCGAGGATATTAAACATTTATGCACCAGCTTTCCACATTGGTTTGATGCTAATTTTAGAAAATATATAGGCCGGGATACCTTGCTGCCGTTTGATCAGCACCTGGTAATTTCGTTAGTAGCCCCGCGGCCAATTGCTATCGGCAGCGCCCTGGGCGATCAATACTCTGACCCGGAAGGCGAGTTTTTAGGTGGCGTATATGCCAGCCCGGTATATCGCTTGTTGGGTACAACGGGTTTGCCTGCTACCCAAATGCCCGGTTTAAATGAGCCTGTAGCGGGGCAAATACAATATCACATCCGCCCCGGCAATCATAATATTTTAACTTACGATTGGCAACAATACCTTAATTTTATGGATAAGCATTTCAAATAATCCTCGTGAAACGCTATTTTTATAGCGCTATGCTTAAAAACCTCCTATCAATAGTATTACTGTCTATTACGTCATTGTGGGCTTTTTGCCAGGAAAAGATCAACTACGGCCATAATGACGCTGCAGGTAAGTTTTACGATGTGCGCGGAATTAAAATGTACACCGAAGTGTATGGTGAGGGTAAGCCGCTATTACTGTTACACGGCAACGGTGGCAGCATGAGTTCGTTTGGCCGCACTATCCCGGTTTTTGCCAAAAAATATAAAGTTATCGCCGTTGATAGCCGCGCACACGGACGCACAGTTGATGGCCGTGACTCGTTAAGTTTTGAGATGATGGCAGATGATTTTGACGCGTTGCTTACTGCCATGCATATTGATTCTGCTTACGTTTTGGGGTGGAGTGATGGCGGGATTGATGCTATTGTACTTGCCATGCGGCATCCGGATAAAGTAATTAAGCTGGCGTCAACAGGGGCCAATTTGGTGCCTGATTCTACCGGTTTAGTATCATCCTATTGGAAATACGAGGAAAAGAAAGTTGCTGAGTATCAAAAGAAGATGCCGACCACACCAAAGGACAAGAACACTTATAAAGTATTTATGCTGGATTGGCAACAACCCAATATTCCGTTTAGTGCGCTTAAGGCTGTGAAATGCCCGTCGCTCATCATCGGCGGCGACCGTGATCTGATACCGGTACAACATACCGTCGCAATAGCGCAGGCCATCCCCAAATCATATTTGTGGATAGTGCCAAACTCCGGGCATCCAACGTTATTGGAGCATTTTGATGAGTTTAATATGGTGGTGGATGACTTTTTTGAGAAGCCGTTTAAGAGGAAATAACAAACATCCCTTGTCATTCTGAGCATAGCGAAGAATCTTGTAAGCGCGATAAGTAAAGCGTATAAGATTCTTCGCTATGCTCAGAATGACAAATTACTATAAAATAAAAGAGGTTGGCAACTTTGCCAACCTCTTTTATTTTATAGTAGGGTCTTTGTTATATCGCCCTAACCTTAATGTTTTTATAAGCTACCGGCCCATGATGATCCTGTAGCTGGATGCGGCCTTTCTCTACCGTACCAAATACCGGCTCAACCTTACTGAACTTGCTTTTGGCAATACCTGCCATAAATTCGTCGCTGCCTTTGGTGTACTCTAATACCTTAACACCGTTTACCCAGTGCTGTACATTTTTGCCTTTAGCTACTATGCGGATAGTGTTCCACTGGCCCGGCGGGTTTACTTTTTTGTTAGCCTCAATTGGTGGCAACACATCATAAAAAGAACCCAATAAATGATTTGCCAGTTTGTTATCCTCGCCGTTAACATCATCTATGATCTGGAACTCGCAGCCCAGGTTGCCGCCTTTATCATACTTATGGCAGAAATATTTTATGCCGGTGTTTGTTCCGGGTTCGATATTAAAATCAGCAGTAAATTCAAAATCGCCGTACTCATCGGTAGTATATATATCACCGCCTTTGGCATCTTTCTTCAATGTCATAGCGCCATTTACAACTTCCCAAGCTCCGGGAGCAGCAGTTACTGCAGATCCGTCGCCATTTACCCAGCCATTTGCGGTGGTGCCATCAAATAACAGGTTCCAGTTTTCGGCTTTTTCTTTTTTACTTAGCGTATTGTCTTTTGCCTTTTGGCCAAGGGCCGCTATAACTGTAACGCCCATTATTAGGGTTAAAAATAATTTCTTCATGGTTTTTTATTGGTCTGATCAAAAATAATTAAAATTTATCGCACTATGGTATTCAATATTATTACGCCCACCAGCCCTATTACTGATACCAGCGTTTCCATTAATGACCATGAAAGAAATGTCTGTTTCATGGTCAAACCAAAATACTCTTTGGTAACCCAAAACGAGGTATCATTAACATGCGAGCAAAACAAACTTCCGGCACCTACCGACAGTACCATTAGGGCCGGATCAGCCGGGGTTTGCTGCATCAACGGGTAAATAATGCCCGCCGCTGTTAAACCCGCAACCGTTGCCGAACCTAAGCATAACCGCAATATGGCGGCAATTATCCAGCCTAATATTAACGGTGGCAGGTTAAGACCCTGTAAGGTTGTGGCTATCTGGGCGTTTGCGCCGCTATCCAAAAATATCTGCTTTAAAATGCCCGCGCTGCCAATTATCAGCAATATCATCGAGATCTCTTTGATCGCATCGGCGTATACATCCATCACCTCGGTTAGTTTCATACCCATGCGGATGCCGAGGGTATAGGTTGCTATCGCGATGGTTTGCATCATGGCTATGTTTGGGTCGCCCAAAAAGCCGGCTATATTTTTTATGGTGACGTTATCGCCTGCAAATTTTGTGATTATGGTGCTTATCCCTATCAGCAGAACCGGCAATAACGACGATAAAATACTATTGGTTAGTCCTGGCAGTTTATCACTGGGCATATCCTGAACAGACATGGCTATAACCGAGTTGGTTTTCATGTTACGCAAGGTCCGTGCAAACAGCGGACCGGCAATAATAATAGTAGGGATAGCAATAATTAACCCGTAAACAAAAACCTTTACCATATCTGCATGGAACTGGATTTGTAGTGCCGTTGGCGATGGGTGCGGCGGTAAAAAACCATGCATTACCGATAGTGATGCCAGCATAGGGATACCTACATATACCAATGGCAATTTATAGCGGTTGGCTACCGAAAATA
>JACMRC010000186.1 GCA_014376655.1 Mucilaginibacter sp.
CGTACGATATAAGGCTTTTTTGCCCGAAGCAGATAAAGGTAATACAGGTAAGCAGTAAACTTAATATAAGCTTCTTCATAGGTATATGTTACAGTATTGTGTCTTTAAAATTACAGAAATATTGAGCTTTTGCCCCAGTTTTTGCCTGCAAAGTTATAACTTAGCACACTTGTTACATAGATTATGCCTACTATAAAATTAGAACGCGTGCATGGCGATTTTGGCTTTGCCGCAAGCGACGAAAACGGACACACCGTTAATATGGATAGCAGCCCCGAAAGCGGCGGCCAAAACTTTGGCGTACGCCCCATGCAAATGCTGTTAATGGGCGTTGCAGGTTGCTCGGCCATTGATGTTATCATGATCCTGAAAAAGCAAAAGCAAGACGTGCAGGACTATAAAATGGTGGTTAATGGCGACCGGGAAGCCGGTAAAGAACCATCTTTATGGAAAAATGTTAACATAGAGTTTCACTTATATGGCGATATAGACCAGGACAAAGCCAACCGCGCTGTCGATCTTTCAATTAATAAATATTGCTCGGTTGCCGCTACCTTAGCGTTGGCCGGTGCCGAAATTAAAACGCAGGTTTTTGTACATCCTGCAGTTAAATCATAATGCCTTATACAATGTCATCTAAATTAGACCCTATAACCCAGGCTGTACGCATTCAAACAGAACGGACGCAACAGCAGGAGCACTCTACACCTTTATACTTAACCAGCAGCTTTATATTTGACGAAGCCGAAGCAATGCGCGCCGCGTTTGCTGACGAGACCGACGATAATATCTACAGCAGGTTTACTAATCCTAACGTTGATGAGTTTATAGCTAAGATGTGCGCGTTAGAGGGGGCTGAGGATGGTTTTGCTACCGCTACCGGCATGGCCGCTATATTTGGATCTTTTTTTGCTTTACTGCAACAAGGCGATCATATCATAAGTTGCAGCTCGGTATTCGGAAGTACGTTTACTTTAGTTACCAAGTATCTGCCACGTTATGGCATCACCTGTACATTAGTGCCTGCGGGTGACGAAGCGGCATGGGAAGCCGCAGTGCAGCCCAATACTAAAATGATTTACCTGGAAACACCAACTAATCCCCAGTTAGAAATATTGGATTTGGAATGGGCCGGTAAATTCTCTAAAAAGCATAATCTTATTTTAAATGTAGATAACTGCTTTGCTACACCTTTGCTGCAAAAACCAATTGAATATGGTGCCGACTTGGTTGTACACTCGGCCACAAAATGGATCGACGGACAGGGTAGGGTATTGGGTGGCGTTATTGTTGGTCGTGCCGACCTGATAAAAGAGATTTACTTGTTTTGCCGCAATACCGGGCCAACCTTATCGCCATTTAACGCCTGGGTATTAAGCAAAAGCTTAGAAACGCTTGATGTGCGCATGCAACGCCATTGCGAGAACGCGTTTAAAGTTGCCGAAACTTTGCAAAGCAACCCGCATGTAGCGTCTGTAAAGTATCCGTTTCTGCCAAGCCATCCGCAATATGAGATCGCAAAAAAACAAATGACAGCCGGTGGCGGTGTTTTTTGTATGGAAATAAAAGGCGGGGTAGAAGCAGGCCGTAAATTTTTAGATGCGCTGCAAATGCTGTCTGTTACCGCAAATTTGGGCGATACCCGTAGTATTGCCTCACATCCGGCAAGTACTACCCATTCAAGGTTAACCAGCGAACAGCAATTAAGTGTTGGTATTACCCCAGGATTGATCCGGATCTCTACCGGTTTAGAAAAAGTAGACGATATAATAGCTGATATTACCCAGGCTTTAGAAAAAAGCGCAAGTTAATTCTGCATTTTTTCTATCCCATATCATACAACTGTATAGTATTAAGTCCAATTATTTGTAGCAGCAAATAATTGGACTTTGTTGTTATATAGCAAGTTATAGTAGGTTTATTTATGTGGCATCGCAATTGCCTATACTGGGTAACTTACCCTTATTAGGCAAGCTCACTAAAACTACAATTATGAAAACAAATTTAAAAAAAGCCGCCCTTATGATGACAGGTATCCTGTTAGGCGGTAGTGTATTAGCCCAGACTTCCGACACGGGAAGCAGTGAATATGTTAAACCATTTTCGGGTGTGGGTGCTTACAACACCTGGTCAATCGGACTTAATGCCGGTATGCCATCATTAATATTGGCAACAGGCGGTCATAATGGTTTTGATCATTGGCAGCCAACTCTTGGATACGGACTGTCAATCAGAGACCAAATTGTTCACTCATTTGGCTTACAGCTTGACTATAATGGCGGCGAAGTAAAAGGGGGCGTTAATAGTAACACACCTTATATCACCAATGTTAATGGTAATCGTTATACAGCCTTTAGTACAAAATTTAACCAAGTATCGTTAAACGGCGTATTAAACGTTGCAACAGTAGATTATTTACGCCGTAAAAACGCTATCCAGTTTTATTTAAACGCAGGTTTAGGTATTGTTTATTATACCCCTACCGTTACGGGCTATAATGGTGGCGGTTTCCCTACCACAGCGTCTTCTTCTTTTAAATCATCAAACCTTGTTATGCCAATTGGTGGAGGTGTTAAATTTAGAGTAAGCGATGCGGTTGCCATTAACTTAGGTTATAATGAAAACTTTATTGATGGTAGCAGTTTTAATGGAGTTAATCAATATCCTAAAACCAGTCATTATTCTTATGGCTACGGCGGTATAGAGTTTTCCTTGGGAGCAAAATCAAAACCACATTTACAATGGGCTAACCCGATTGCTTCTATCCAAAACGAATATTTAACCGAAGAAGCAAGGTTACAACGCCAGATAGATGCACAAAAAGCCGCAAACGATCAGCTTAGGGCTGATATGGCTGCAGCTGCCGCTAACCTGGCCAAGTATACTACCGATAGTGATGGCGACGGCGTGTCTGACTTTTTTGATAAATGTCCGGGTACACCTTCAGGTGTTAAAGTTGATGGGTCAGGATGCCCGCTTACTGTAGTACTAGCACCGGCGCCTGTTACCAAAGTTTTTATAACTGAAGAAGATAGGAAAATAGTTAAAGAAGCTATCAGAAATCTCGAATTTGATTTTGGCAAAGCTACTATCCGTGCACATTCATTCCCAAGCTTAAACAGAGTTGCTCAATTATTAATTGATAAAAACTTTAGCTTAAAATTAGCAGGCCATACAGATAATGTTGGATCAAACGATGCTAATATGAAATTGTCTAAAGCACGTGCAGAGTCTGTCAAATCTTATTTGGTAAGCAAAGGTGCTAATGCATCAAGCGTAGAAGCTACCGGTTATGGCGAAACCCAACCAATTGCAACAAACAAAACTGCAAAAGGTCGTCAAATAAACCGTCGTGTAGAGTTTACATTGTTTTAATCTCTAATATACTAAACAAAAAACCCCGGCCAATTTGGCCGGGGTTTTTTGTTTATATGACTATTCATGGCAAACTAATCTCTGATCACCAATCAACTAATCTCTACCTTTTTAGTTATAAACAAATTCGCCAAATTCAGATCGTACAGTAACTTGTTTCTGTTCAGCAGCCTCAACATGGCCAATTATCTGCGCTTCCACACCAAAGCTTTGCGAGATCTTTATTAGATCTGCAGCAATTTCTTCAGGTACATAAAGCTCCATACGGTGGCCCATATTAAACACCTTGTACATTTCCTGCCAGCTGGTTTTTGATTCTTCCTGTATCAGTTTAAACAATGGCGGGATAGGGAATAGGTTATCCTTAATTATATGCAGGCCCTCTACAAAATGCAGTACTTTGGTTTGCGCGCCGCCGCTGCAATGTACCATTCCGTTTATTTTATTTCTGTATTTATCTAATATCTGTTTAATAATAGGAGCATAGGTTCGGGTGGCCGATAATACCAGTTTCCCTGCATTAACAGATTGCCCGTTGCCAATATTAATGGCATCAGTAAGTCCTTTTGTACCCGAAAATATCAGGTCGTAAGGAATTGCCGCATCATAAGCTTCGGGATATTTGTCAGCAATGGTTTTATTAAAAACATCATGTCGGGCAGATGTTAATCCGTTTGATCCCATACCGCCGTTGTATTCACTTTCGTAATTTGCCTGGCCGTATGATGCAAGGCCCACAATAACGTCGCCGGGTTTTATACGGTCGTTTGATATTACGTCGCTGCGTTTCATGCGGCAGGTAACTGTCGAATCTACTATGATGGTACGTACCAGGTCGCCCACATCAGCAGTTTCGCCACCGGTAGAGTAGATACCTATGCCGGCATCTCTCAGTTCAGCTAATATTTCTTCGGTGCCGTTAATAATAGCTGCAATTACTTCACCGGGAATAAGGTTTTTGTTTCTGCCGATGGTTGATGATAGCAATATATTATCTATAGCACCCACGCACAGTAAATCGTCAAGGTTCATGATGATAGCATCCTGCGCTATGCCGCGCCATACAGATATATCACCGGTTTCTTTCCAGTAGGTATAAGCTAACGATGATTTTGTACCCGCGCCATCAGCATGCATAATGTTGCAATACTCCGGGTCGTTAGTTAAAATATCAGGTACTATTTTGCAGAATGCTTTAGGGAAAATGCCCTTATCAATATTCTTTATAGCGTTGTGTACATCGTCTTTTGAGGCCGACACGCCCCGTTGATCATATCTTTGCGAAGAAACCATGCGGCAAATATAGGTTTTATAATAAAAAAAGCCTTCCGGATTTCTCAGGAAGGCTTAATTGCTATTTAATAAATAGTAATTCTCTGAATTTTGGCAGTGGCCATAACGAATCGTCAACCAATTGCTCCAACTTATCTACATGGTAACGTATTGGCTGGAAGTATGATTTAACCTTCTCATCATAAGTAATGGCTTTTTCGCGCAGGTCCTCAATATCATTTGCTTTTTTACGCTCGGCTACCATTTTGTCGCAATTGTCTTTTATAAAATTAACATGCTCGGCAATCTTATTAATAATATCTATCTGTACCTGGTAAGTGGCTTTATCTAAGCCAAGGTCCTTTAAGCCTTTAGCGTTTTCAACAAGCTTGCTTTGGTAATCAATTGCCGATGGGATGATTACGTTCATTACCAATTCGCCAATAACGCGGGCCTCTATCTGTAATTTTTTATAAAAGGCTTCTAATAGTATTTCATGGCGTGCGTGTGCCTCGCGTTTGGTGAAGACAGCGTTTTCAGCATATAATATTTCAGATTTCTCTGATATAAATGCGTCAAGCGCCTTTGGTGTGGTTTTAAAGTTTGACAAACCACGTGCTGCAGCTTCTTTTTCCCACTCGTCACTATAACCGTTACCCTCAAAGCGAATGCTTTTTGATTCTTTAATGTATTTTTTGATGATCATTAATAAAGCGACATCTTTTTTCTCGCCTTTCTTTAATAATTTATCTACATCATATTTGAATTTTTTAAGCTGATCTGCAACAATCAGGTTAAGGATAGTCATTGGGCTGGCCGAGTTAGCTGATGACCCAACCGCGCGTAACTCAAATTTATTACCGGTAAATGCGAAAGGAGAGGTGCGGTTACGGTCGGTATTATCTTTTAATATTTGCGGGATCTTAGGTATGCCTTGCCATAATAAAGCCTCGTCCTTAATTTTTTTGCTGATACGTGAGGTTTCTATCTCATCTAAGAGCTCGCTTAACTGGCTGCCCAGGAATATTGATATAATAGCAGGAGGGGCCTCATTGGCACCAAGACGGTGGTCATTGTTTACTGATGCTATAGATGCCCTTAACAAATCGGCATGCTCATACACAGCTTTAATGGTATTCACAAAAAACGTCAGGAACATCAGGTTGTTCTTAGGCGTTTTACCCGGCGATAATAAGTTCTTACCGGTGTTGGTTATCATAGACCAGTTATTGTGCTTACCAGAGCCGTTGATGCCTGCATAAGGTTTCTCATGCAATAACACTTTAAAGTTATGGCGCTTGGCTACACGGTCCATCAGGTCCATTAATAATTGATTGTGGTCAATAGCCAGGTTTATCTCTTCATAAATAGGTGCGCACTCAAATTGTGATGGTGCAACCTCGTTATGGCGTGTCTTTAATGGTATACCTAATAATAATGCTTCGGTTTCCATATCCTGCATAAAGGCGTATACACGCTCAGGTATCGATCCGAAATAATGGTCTTCTAACTGCTGGTTTTTGGCAGACATGTGTCCAAACAAAGTACGGCCGGTTAAATGCAGATCTGGGCGCGCATTAAATAAGGCTATATCAACCAAAAAATATTCCTGCTCAATACCTAATGATGCATTTACCTTTTCAATGCCTTTATCAAAATAATGACATACGTCAACAGCGGCTTTATCCAAAGCACTAACCGCTTTTAACAATGGTACTTTATAATCAAGCGCTTCGCTGGTATATGATACAAATACAGTTGGGATACATAAAGTACGCGCGATTAA
>JACMRC010000187.1 GCA_014376655.1 Mucilaginibacter sp.
CACCAGGCGTAACCGGGTTACCAGGGAAATGATCCTCGTAGAAAAAAGCGTCGCTCCTTAATGTATAATCGCCGGTTACACCGTTATCATCTAACGATGTTAGGTTATCAACAAACATGAAAGAAGATTTGTAAGGTAAATGTTTTAATATATCGTTCATTTAATTTAAAAACTACCAGTATGCAACTGCAAACTGCCTACTACAAACGGCCAACTGTTCTACCTGCAATGTTCGCCGCCGTCTACATGTATAACAGTACCATTTATCCAGGCGGCCTCATCCGTGCAAAGCAGGTATATAACGTTTGCAACGTCTTCTGGTTTTGTAATTCTTCCGGATGGGTTACGTGCTATGGCATGTTGTATCAATCGCTCGCTGTCCGGGATCCTTTTTAATGATGGTGTAGCTGTAATACCCGCCTGTATAAGGTTTGTTTTTAAACCATATTTACTAAGTTCTACAGCCATGTAAGTTGTAAGGCTCTCTAACGATGCTTTGGCTATAGAAACTGCCGCATATCCTTCCCAATACTTTGTAGAACCTTCACTTGTTAAGCCTATGATCCGGCCATCAGCATGAAACAGATCAGCCGCCAATACAGCTTTAGTCCAATCCAATAAACTTGTAGCCATGGCATAAGTGGTAAGCTGAATATCCTCTTGCGTAAGTGGTTCTTTATCGTCTTCTTTAACTAAAGGCTTTAAATTTCCACGGGCTATAGAGTGTAAAAGCAGTTTAACGCTATGATTTTTATCGGCAGCAAAGTCTTCTATAAATTTAGTACGGGCTGTTTGGTCAAGTGCGTTTATGTTATGCGGTAGTATGGTTACCATGTTAGCGGTAGCCAATTGCGAAAGGCTTTCTTTCAAAGCGCGTTCGGCCGCTGCGGTTTCCCGGTAAAGTACGGCTATGTTCATTCCGTGGCGGGCTAGTTTTTCAACTGCTGCTAAGCCAAACCCGCTCGATCCGCCTAAAATAATGGCCCAGTTACCGGTAAATTGTTTGTTATTATTTTGCACTTAACTTTTGTAAAATATTAAAGTCTAAAAGTAACGCAAATCTTGGGATTTTACGGCTTGTATAGCCTACTTAATTAGGCAAAACAGTATTATTACCTATATTTGTGACAACTGACATCAAAAAATCTGATATGAAAACAAGAATAATATTTGCCCTGCTTTTGTTACTGACGGGCACGGTTGTTCTGGGCAAAAATCCGCAGCAAAAGCTGGATAAAGCAGCTTTTTACGCCGTGATGGATCGTGGTAATTTAGAAGAAGTTAATAATGAATTGGATGTAGTGACCGCATCTTCATCGCCCGAAAAAGATGGATTTGAAGGTGCATTATTAATGCGCAAAGCCGGATTGGTAAAACTGCCCGCGCAAAAGCTAAAATTCTTTAAAGCAGGCCGGGTAAAATTTGATACTGCGATAGCTGCCGATAAAGACAACGCCGAATATCATTTCCTGCGTTTTGCTATACAGGAGCATGCGCCTAAAATAGTTAAGTATAATAAAGATATAGAGGCAGATAGAAAGATAATTATAGCAGCCTACAAAAACTTATCGCCTGTGGTACAACATGCCATAATGGATTATACTAAAAACGCTAAGACATTACACGCAACTGATCTTAACTAAGCTACATGAGCAAAAAGGTATTAGCCATTTACTATTCGCAGTCAGGCCAGTTGGGCGAGATCATTGATAATTTCACGCAGCCATTAACTGATGCCGGCCATTCGGTTGAGAAAGTGCGGGTGCGATTGGTTAACGAACCAAATTTCCCGTGGACAGCTGATACCTTTTTTAGCGTAATGCCAGATTGCCAGTTGGATGTACCTGCCGAATTGCAACCATTCGAACTAAAAGAAAAGAAATACGACCTGGTTGTATTGGGTTACCAGGCCTGGTTCCTGTCGCCCAGCATCCCTTTTAATTCATTAATGCAGAACCCGGAGTTAAAGGCTATTTTAAAAAACACGCCTGTAATTACCGCAACTGGTGCCCGTAATATGTGGTTAAGTGCGTTTGTGAGGGTTAAAAAACTGATTCATGGTACCGGCGCTAAAATGGTGGGTAACATAGCGTTAGTTGATACGCACCCTAACCCGGTTAGCTTTATTACCATCTTTCATTGGATGCTGCACGGAAAAAAAGATAGTTATCTAAACATTTTCCCCCCTCCGGGTGTTTCAGATGCGGATATAAGACATACCAGGGTATTTGGTGAAAGCGTTATACCTCATTTGCAAAATAATAATTGGGATGGCTTGCAAGATGAACTGGATAGTGACAAGGCAGTTGTACTAAACTATAACCTGATGGTTATTGAAAGTACCGCCAGCAAAATATTTAAAGTGTGGGCCAATTTTATATCAAAACGAAAAAACAAACTGCCCTGGATAAGGGCCTATAAATATTACCTGCTAATTGCCTTTTTTGTAGGGGCACCCATATTAATTACATTGGATGGGATATTATTCAGGTTTACATCGCCAAAACGCATTAAGGCGAAGAAACAATATTATTTAAATTTAAATTAACCGGTATGCCCGTTTATATTACCAATACATCTACCTTTTTACCTAATGAGCCCGTTCCAAACGACGATATGGAACTTTACCTGGGTTATATAAATGATAAGCCGTCAAAATCAAAAAGTATTGTACTTCGTAACAACGGGATTAAAACCCGTTACTACGCTTTAGAGAAAGGTGGCAAACCCACCCATACCAATGCCGAAATGACCGCCCTTGCCGTTAAAGCTTTATTTAAAGATGATCCTGAGAAAATAAAAGATATAGAATTACTATCATGCGGTACTTCATCGCCCGAC
>JACMRC010000188.1 GCA_014376655.1 Mucilaginibacter sp.
AGCAAGACCCTGAATCGGTTGAGTTTGGCTGGCAAAAATTTTTCGAAGGGTTTGATTTCGGGCGCGGAGCGCAGGCACCTATAGTTAGTGCCGAAACACCTCAACATTTTTTAAAAGAGATCAATGTTTTAAATATGATCGACGGGTATCGCGGCCGCGGTCACCTGTTTGCAAAAACTAATCCGGTGCGCGAGCGTCGGCACTATTTCCCGGGTAAAGAGCTGGAAACTTTTGGTTTAGCACAAAGCGACCTTGATACTGTATTTAATGCAGGTGTTGAGGTGGGTATGGGCCCATCAAAACTGCGCGATATTGTGGATATGTTGGAGCAAACCTATTGCGGTACAATAGGAGTGGAGTATCTTTATATCCGTAATCCAATAAAAACAAACTGGTTCCGCGACAGAATGGAGAGCGCGCGCAACAAGCCATCATTCTCTAAAGACGAAAAAATACTAATGCTGCGCAAAGTAAGCGAGGCTGTTATTTTCGAGAACTTCCTGGGTACTAAGTTCCTGGGTCAAAAACGTTTCTCGTTAGAAGGTGCCGAAGCTTTAATCCCTGCAATGGATTCTGTTATCCAAAAAGGAGCAACCCTGGGCATTGAAGAGTTTACCATTGGTATGGCTCACCGCGGGCGTTTAAACGTGCTGGCCAACATCATGAAAAAAACCTACAAAGAGATCTTCTCTGAGTTTGAAGGAAAAAACTATGATGAAGATTCGACAGCAGGTGGCGACGTAAAATACCACTTAGGTTTCAGTACCGATGTTGAGGCCGAAAATGGTAAAAAAGTACACTTAAGCCTTTGCCCAAATCCATCGCACTTAGAAGCGGTTGACCCGGTTGTTGAAGGTTTGACCCGCTCAAAAATTGATTTTAAATACAATGGCGATCATACCAAAATCGCCCCTATATTAATACATGGCGATGCTTCTGTAGCAGGCCAGGGTATTGTTTATGAAGTTTTACAAATGGAAAAACTGGATGGCTACCGCACAGGCGGCACCATCCACCTGGTTATTAATAACCAGATAGGTTTTACCACCAACTTTGTTGATGCCCGTTCAAGTACATATTGTACAGATGTGGCTAAAACGGTTTTATCGCCGGTGTTCCATGTTAATGGTGATGATGTTGAGGCTTTGGCTTATGTAATAAACATGGCTATGGAGTACCGCCAGGTGTTCCATGATGATGTGTTTATTGATATCCTTTGCTACCGCCGCTATGGCCATAACGAAGCTGATGAGCCTAAGTTTACCCAACCGGTATTATACAAAGCCATAGAGGCGCACCCTAACCCGCGCGAGGTGTATTTAACCAAGCTAATGGCTGAAGGTGTTATTGATGATGCCGAGGTTAAAAAAATGGAGAAGGATTTCCGCGCTTTATTGCAACAGAATCTTGACGAATCAAAAGCCGAAGATAAGTTTACCGAGTCTATCCCTATGTTTGCCGGTGCCTGGAACGGGTTGCATTTGGCAACCGAACGGGATTTTAACGCCCCGGTAAATACAGCAGTACCTAAGGAAGAATTATTGGCTATCGGTAAAAAACTAACCGACCTGCCTAAAGATAAAGCGTTCTTTAAAAAGATAGAAAAGCTGTTTGAAGAACGTAGTAAAATGGTTAACACCACCCAAACTTTTGATTGGGCCATGGGCGAATTAATGGCTTATGGATCTTTGGTAAAAGATGGGCACCCTGTACGTTTAAGCGGCGAGGATGTGAAGAGAGGAACTTTCTCGCATCGTCACGCGGTATTAACATTGGCTGATTCTGAAGAAGAATACACGCCGATGGATAGCATTGGCGGCGAAAAATTCAGTATATATAACTCGTTATTATCAGAGTATGGTGTTTTAGGTTTTGAATATGGTTATGCCTTGGCAAACCCTAACGCATTAACTATTTGGGAAGCACAGTTTGGCGACTTTTTTAACGGGGCCCAAACCATTGTTGACCAGTACATAGTAAGTGCCGAAACTAAATGGCAGCGTGGTAACGGTTTGGTAATGCTATTGCCACATGGTTACGAGGGCCAGGGGCCAGAGCATTCATCTGCGCGTATTGAGCGTTTTATGGAGCTTTGTGCCGATAATAATATCCAGGTAGCGAATTGTACTACCCCGGCTAACTTCTTCCACGTATTGCGTCGACAAATGTACCGCGAGTTCCGTAAGCCATTAATCATATTTACACCAAAAAGCTTATTGCGTAACCCTAAATGTGTATCGCCTTTGGCTGATTTTACCGACGGTGTATTTAAAGAAGTTATTGACGATACTTACGCTGATGCAAAAAAGGTTAAACGCGTATTATTCTGCTCGGGCAAGATCTATTACGATTTGTTAGAGAAGCAACAGGTTGATGAACGTAAAGATGTAGCTATTATTCGTTTAGAGCAACTATATCCAACACCGGTGCAGCAGTTAGGCGCTATCAGGGCCAAATATAGTAAAGCCACAGATTTTATCTGGGTGCAGGAAGAGCCGGAGAACATGGGCGCATGGCCATATTTGTATCGCAAATCGCGGACAGAGGAAGCTTTGAAATTTGATATCATATCGCGTAACGAAAGTGCGAGTACTGCTACCGGTTTTGCTAAGCAGCACGCCGCGCAGCAATTGTATATTATATCAAAAGCGTTCGAATCGCCGGCAGGCAAAAAAGTAAAAGAACAAGTTAAGGCTACAGCCGAAAAAATGGCAACAGCCGGAGCTGACTAAATAAGTTATAAGTTTTGGGTGGTGAGTTATGAGTTTGTTTACTTATAGTTTACCACTCTTACCATAATACTCAACACTCAATACTCAACACTTACAACTAATAAAAAATGAGTTTAGAAATTAAAGTCCCGCCGGTAGGCGAATCAATTACAGAAGTAACGTTATCAAGCTGGTTAAAAAAAGACGGCGATACTGTAGCAATGGATGAAGCCATTGCCGAACTGGAATCTGATAAAGCTACTTTTGAGCTTACTGCCGAAAAAGCGGGCGTATTAAAAACTATAGCTAAAGAAGGCGATGTTTTGGCCATTGGTGCTATTGTTTGCAGCATTGAAGAGGGTGGAGCCGCTGCGCCCGCACCTAATGCTGACGCTGCACCAGCTGCAAAAGCAGAAACCGCACCGGCCGCTGCCGCTGCTGACAAAGGCGCTACTTATGCATCGGGCACACCATCGCCTGCTGCTGCAAAAATATTGGCCGAAAAAGGCGTTGAAGCTACTGCTGTAAGCGGCACAGGCGTTAATGGGCGTATTACCAAAGAAGATGCTTTATCAATAGACAAAGTATCAGAAAACCCGCAAACACGTACTGCTGTTGCCGCTGCTGCACCGGCACCTACGCCAGCCGCACAGGTAAAAGCCGGCGAAAGAAGCGAGCGCCGCGAAAAAATGTCGCCATTGCGTAAAACAGTTGCAAAACGCCTGGTTGCTGTTAGAAATGAAACAGCGATGCTGACTACTTTTAACGAAGTGGATATGTCGCCTATCATGGAGATCCGCAGCAAATACAAAGATAAATTTAAAGAGAAACACGGTGTTGGCTTAGGCTTCATGTCGTTCTTTACCAAAGCGGTTACAGAGGCGTTGAAAGACTGGCCCGCAGTAGGCGCACGTTTAGAAGGCGAAGAGGTAGTTTACAGCAGCTTTGCCGATATCTCTATAGCGGTATCAGCACCAAAAGGGTTGGTTGTTCCAGTTATCCGCAACGCGGACAGCATGAGCCTTGCCGAAATTGAAAAAGCTGTTGTTACTTTAGCCGGTAAGGCCCGCGACAACAAGCTGTCATTAGAAGAAATGACCGGCGGAACGTTTACCATCACCAACGGTGGTGTATTTGGTTCTATGCTGTCAACACCTATCATTAACTCGCCGCAATCGGCAATATTGGGCATGCACAATATTATTGAGCGCCCGGTAGCAGTAAATGGCCAGGTAGTTATTCGCCCTATGATGTATGTAGCTTTATCGTATGACCACCGTATCATTGACGGTCGTGAATCTGTAAGCTTCCTGGTAAGGGTTAAGCAATTGTTGGAAGATCCTGCAAGATTGTTATTGGGGGTATAATTATCCTTTTAAATATTTGAAAGCTCGGTTATGCCGAGCTTTTTTTTGTTTTAAGCTATTAAGTATATTTGGTGTATGGGCAAAATAATTAATGTTGATAAGAAAATAAGCCGGGAGCAGTTGAACGAAGTACTTGCGAAATTCGAAAAAGAAAAAAAATAGACTTAAACAAGTATGTCGGTAAAGTAAATTTCGGAGCTGACGGCTTGGAATATCAGTTGAAAATGCGAGCTGAGTGGAAATAGGTAATGCTTTTATAATTACAGCAACCTTTTTATATCTTAGCAGCCCCAACCGGGTATAACCAAGTAAACTAAAAGATGAAATCAGGTAACACAAACAATCAAGGCGCGGCAAATAAACCTCAGGGCCGTAAAAAGCTATTTATTTTTGGTTTTATAGCTATAGCTATTGCCTTGTTTGTAATTTTTGGCTCAAAGCTGTTTACCAAACCTGTGGTTTTAACCCAAATGAAAAGCTACGGCCAGATGAAGCATGAGGTTACTTTCGATAAGAACAATATATCGGAAGAAGAGGTAGACTACCTTGCGGATGGCCTGACCAAGGCTAATTTTTTTGACGAGGCCGCAACCAAATATGTCTACATAAAAAAGATCCACAAAACTATTGAGCTTAGCATATCTGCTAACCCGTTAATTGGCAGTAATCCACCCGCTATGCAGGCATTTGTCGATCTGCAAAAAAATATGCAGAAGCAATTTCCGCAAAATAAAATAGTTATAAACCTTGTGGTTTATAATTTCAGTAACGTTTTAAGGCGTATAGAATAAGGTTTATAGAACCCGTTTCAAAGCCCAGATATACCCCGTATGTATACCTTCATGAAAAGGTAAAAACGCGGCAGCTTCTTCGCCGCTGTCTATGGTGTTACCATAACGGGTTGTCCAGGGTACGTAGTTAGAAAATTTGCCGTTTTCAAGATCTGATTCCAATTGATCAAGAGTCGAGAAGAACATACCTTTTATGATTTCTACATCGGCAGTATCTATAAAACTTTCAGGTTTGGTGCCTGGTAAAAATGGTGTAAAAAATCGCTCTTCGATTACAACATCCAAGCCGGCACGTTTATAACAAATATTTTGCTGGGCGGCTATAATATGCGCCAGGTTCCAGATAATGTTATTGTTAAATCCGTCAGGGATCTTGTTTAACTGTTCAACGGTTAATTCTTCAACTACTTTAAGAAGGCTAACCCTGGGCATTTTTATAATTTCAATTGCTTTGGTCATGGTGATAAAATATAGGGCTAATTTAAGATTATCCGCATAAATACATTATTTATCTACCTTTGCCTCTCGAAATTTATCTTTTAAATGACATTATCGTCCACACAAAAAATCAAAAAGCCAGATACCATCATCAGGTACTTTTTATTGTGCTGGACAATTTTAAACATAATACAAGCTTACACCCTGGAGTTACATGCCGACGAGGCTTACTACTGGATGTACTCTAAATTTTTAGATTGGGGCTATTTCGACCATCCACCCATGGTAGCCCTGTTCATCCGCATTGGCGATAGCTTAGTGCATAACGAACTGGGACTGCGCTTAATAACCGTATTAACCAGCACCACATCAGTTTATATTTTGTGGCTCATCCTAAAAAAATATGCTGTAAACGTATGGGCATTTATACTGGTAATATCGGGTACGCTGATATTCCATATCTATGGCTTTACTACCACGCCCGATGCGCCATTGTTCTTCTTCGCGGTGCTGTTTTATTATTTCTACCAAAAATATATTGATGAAGATAGCTGGCCACTGGCGCTGATATTAGGTGTGGTAGTAGCTTGTATGCTTTATAGTAAATATCATGCAGTGCTGTTAGTAGCCTTTACGGTGATTAGTAATATTAAACTGTTAAAGCGCCCATCGTTTTATGCTATCGCGGTAATAGCTGTAGCGCTTTTTATTCCGCATATTTTATGGCAGGTTAATCACGGTTTTCTATCTGTCAACTACCATTTATATGAGCGCGCGGTAAAGGTTTACCATGCCGAGAACAGCTATTTATACTTTCCCGGTCAGTTGTTAATGGCTGGGCCAATTATAGGTTGGTTCTTGTTCTACGCGGCGTTTACTACAAAAATAAAAGATGCCTTTATTCGCTGTTTAATGGTGAACGGAATAGGCACGTTCGCCTTCTTTTTTTTTACTACGTTTAGGGGCGAGGCACAACCACATTGGACGTTGATAGCCTTTGCACCGTTAATTATGCTGGCGCTTATCCGCTTTAACCAATGGGGGAGTTTACCTAAATGGTTCAATACGGTAGCTATAATCAATATAGTTTTAATTGTAGGGTTAAGGTTGGGGATGGTGTTTGGAGTACCCATAGTAACCCGCATAGGCCAGATAAAAAGTTATTATGGTTTCGAAGAATGGGCACAGGCTGTACATCAAAAAGCCGGCGACGCTTATGTGATACTGGACGATGGTTTTCAAAACCCGGCCAAGTATAATTACTATACCAACACGCTTAAAGGTTTCTCTTACGATTCGCGGTATTACCGCCGCACGCAGTTTGATATCTGGCCAATGGAAGAGCAAATGCAGCACCGGCGGGTTTACCATTTAATAGATAGCCTAAAGCCAATAGTTACTGATAGTGTGCATACCAAAGCAGGCACCTGGTATACCTATTGGATAAACGATATGCGCAGCTATCAGAAAATACAGATAGCTGTACCGTATACCTCGTTAAAATTACTTCAGGGTGAGAAAAGGGCTATTGATTTAACCATCACAAATCCATATCCTTACACCGTAAACTTTAGCAATAAAGCTATACAGAACGAAGTATTGCTGGGAGCATGCTTTTTTAAGAATGTTGGCTTAACGTTTGCCCAACGTAGCGGCAACGATTTTAATAACCTAATTTTAAAACCCGGCCAAAGCACCCACTATACGTTCCACTTAGTTGCCCCGTGGGAAAAAGGTAAATACGAGCTGATGTTTTCTGTACGTACAACACCTTTCGAGGGGAGTAAAAACAGCAGGATCATTGATCTTGAAATTGAATAAAAAATTAATCTATGTTTAAAAAGACCTACCTATTCTTCCTTATATCTATACTTATAAGCACCGCAGCGTTAGCGCAACAAAGCCTTGATGTTAACTTTAACGGTTTTGGTTTTTTAGATAACCGCGAGTATAAAGCATTTATCCCGCGTTCGCGTACTTATTCAGGCACACGTACTGCGCTTGATTTTGGTTTGAATTTAGATAGTCTTAATCATTTTGTGGTTGGTGCTAATGCTTTACACGAGTTTGGAGCCAAACCATTTTTTGGCAAGGTTGACCCTATTGCTTATTATAAATACGGGGGAACTAACTGGAACTTTTATGCCGGGGCCTTCCCGCGCGAAGGTTTACTGAGCGACTATCCGCGTGCCATATTAAATGACACCTTGCGTTACTACCGCCCAAATGTTGAGGGTTTGCTGGCGCGATTTCAAAACGAGCATTTTACAGAAACCGGCTGGATAGATTGGGTGAGCCGCCAAACGCTTACGCAACGCGAACAGTTTTTATTTGGCTTTTCGGGTAAATATAAGCCACAGCCTTATGGGCCGTTTTATGTGTCGCATTACTTTTTGCTAATGCATGATGCCGGGGCAGAGGTATTGCTACCCAACGACCATATAACCGACAATGGTGGTGGCGAAATAAGATTAGGCTTGGATTTTAGCCATAAGACGGTATTAGACTCGCTTACTTTCGAGGCAGGTGGATTGTTCTCGCTGGAGCGCGAACGTGGCGTAGATGGCTTTAAAACGCCTGTAGGCTTTGTGTTTAAGGCTTATTTAAGCTACCACAAGCTGGCCTTGTACGAAGAGTTTTACAAGGGCCAGGGCAGCAATATTATTTATGGCGATTCTTATTATTCAAAACCTACTTATAACAGGATAGATATTATCTACACGCCATTTTTGTTTGACAGGATAAAAGGACAGTTTGTAGCCAGCTTCCACTTCTCGCCGGGGCAGTTAAATGACAACCAGGAGGTTTTCAGGATAAGTTATGATTTGGGGCGGAAGGTGTTAAAGAGGTTTTAGCAAGATCTAAAATAAACACGTCATTGCGAGGAACGAAGCAATCTCTACATAGGACATTCAAGTGAGTAATTTCATTTGGCGATAGCCGGCACAATCATTCTGCTTATTGATTAACGTGTGAAGAGATTGCTTCGTTCCTCGCAAAGACGTAAGGGCTAAATGAAAAAGGGAAGCGCAATCTGCGTTTCCCTTTTTCATTTTTTTGCTTAGCAAGTTGTAACTATTCACTCATTCACAACTCACTCAATCACTCATTATAATATTTATCTGCCGCTAATATCGCCGCTACCTGATGTTGATTTTGAAATATTTTTAGGACTGCCACCATAATGGATATCGCCTGATCCGGTAACACTTGCTTTAAGTGTGCTTGTAGCATATACAGCAGCATCGCCAGATCCACCTACAAACACAACAGTAGTGTTAGTAGCCAAATCGTGGCCCGAGAAATCGCCCGATCCGGTTACATTCACTTTCGAATTATCGGCACGGCCTGTTATGCGTAAATCGCCTGAGCCGGTAACGCTGCTTGATAGATTTTTTGCAGTTACTTTGCCGGTAATATCGCCCGATCCGGTTATTGACAGGTTAAGATCATTAGCTGCAATGCCTTCTTTAAAATATACATCGCCCGACCCGGTTAGTGATATTGCGTTGCAACTTTTAATGGTAACATATACCACCATTTTTTTATTGCCGAACATACTGTTGAAGCTAAAATGATCTTTAGTATGGATAACTAAAGTGCCATTTTTAACCTCGGTTAAAATGTTTTTTATGATATTAGAAGGTGCTTCTACTTTAACAGACTCTGTTGTACCCTGGGTAATGTAAACATCAAATGATCCGGATACATTAACAGCATTAAAGCCGGTAAGGTGGCGGTCCTCGGTAGCAGCATTAACATTGGTTTTAGCAAATGTATTACCGGCAACTGTAAGCAGTATAGCGGTAACAAAAATTTTGATCAGTTTCATAGTAATTGTTTTTGGTTTATATATGAGACGCTGTTTGATTTACAAAAGTTACAGTAAAAACTAAATTAATCTACCATCACACCTACATAATAATTAAAGGTATCCACCTCTAAATTATCCTTGCTGATCCCTTCAATATCAACCGGGGTAAAAAAGCCTTGTCCCGGTTTAATATATACATACGATCCGCCTTTAACACGCACTTTTAGCGGCATATTAAAACCGCGTGCCTCTGCTATCCATTTAGCATTTAGCTTACCCTTAATCGTGGCAAACTCAACAATAGGCAGGGTAGGATAATGCAGATACTGGTCAAACACCGTAGCTAAATTAATACCGGCTTGCTCGCTTATGTATTTAGTTATATCATCATAAGTAACGGTTTGATGGTAGAAGGTTTTATTTAACCCCCGTAATATGCCGCGCCATTTCTCATCATCATTAATAACGGTGCGGATCATATTTAAAATAACCGAACCTTTAGGATACATATCCTGCGATCCTTCTTTATTTACGTTATACGGCCCAACTATTGGCGATCTGTTGCCAATGCCGCCGCGCTGGCCGTTTACATATTGTTGCCCGGCCAATTTGGTTGATGTGTTTTCAATAAATAACGATTCAGAATAATCTGTAAAGCTTTCATGGATCCACATATCGCCCAGATCTTTTGAGGTAATGTTATTACCGAACCACTCGTGCCCGCTTTCATGCACAATAATATAATCCCAGGTAAGGCCAAGCCCGGTGCCTGACAGGTCAATGCCTTTAGGAGTACCGCGACCGCCTGCATAATAACCATTAACGTAATGGTTGCCATAAGCCACGCCGCTTTGGTGTTCCATGCCCAGGTGCGGGGTTTCTATCAGTTTATAACCGTCCTCATACCATGGGTAAGGGCCAAACCAATGCTCAAACGCTTTTAACATGCGCGGTACATCACGGCCAAAATGTTTTTTGGCTTTGGCAACGTTATAGGTAAGTACCCAAAAATCGGTTGTTAACTTGCCTTTCTCGCCGGCATAAGTATCGCCAAAATGGGTGTAGTCGCCAATGTTGGCTTCTATGTCGTAGTTGTTTATCGGGTTAGCTACAAACCAATCAAAACGGGTATAGCCATTCTTTAGGTCAGTTACTTTACGCAAGCGGCCGTTTGATACATCTTTTAATCCCGTAGGCGCGCTTATGCTTATCAGCACGCTGTCAACCTCATCAGCCTGGTGGTCTTTAGTTGGCCACCAAATGCTGGCACCGGCACCCTGGCAGGCTGTAGCTATCCACGGTTTACCTAACGAGTCGGTAGTGTAAACCACGCCGCCGTCC
>JACMRC010000189.1 GCA_014376655.1 Mucilaginibacter sp.
GCACTTTGTAATGCTTTAATACCTTTTAAAGTGATAAGCTCTGCATCACCGGGCCCCGCACCAACTAAAGTTATTTTTGGTTCAATACTCATGATTGTAATACTGCCTCTCTTTTCGCCTTCACACTTTCTAAAAACCCGGTAGCTGCAGCTTTATAAATTGCAGCAAATTCTTCAGAAGGTTCATTTTGATTTATTTGTGTTACCAGGCTGTTAAAACTGGTGCTTAAATCAAACTCTTTAGTATCTACATACTGTGTATCAAACTCACGGATAATACCAATTTGGGTACTGCTGTTTATGCCTTTATCTAATAATAACGCTTTAGCCGAATTAATCATCATGTTATAAGAATGATAGATAGCATCGGCCCAGGCACCACCGGCAAATGATTCATTTGCCCATTCCAGTTTTTCGTCAGACTCATACAGTAACGTAGCTACCAAATCTATTACCACACCTGCGCACTCGCCAACACCAATAGCTTTTTCGTAACTTTCTACGTGACCCCAGTCAACAAAATCTTCGTCGGTTAATGTAGTAAGGTCAGCCAAAGGTTTTAACATTTGGTAGAAATAATCCTTACCCTGGCGGTCATAGTAATTATTAAAAATTTCGTCTTCAATCGAGTTGGCTTTGTAATCATCTAAAAGATCTCTTAAAACCTGGGTAGCACGTTTAGCAGGGATCTTTATAACCCTATCGCCTGCACGGCCTACACCGTCACCAACTACACCTCCGCCAAGCATTACCTGCATTGATGGCAATACTTTAGCACCTGCTTTTAATGAGCTGCCATGGAAGCCAATATGCGCCATACTATGTTGACCGCACGAGTTCATGCAACCGCTTATTTTTATTTTGATGTCGCGATTGTAGATCAGGTCCTCGTACTCATTATAAATTAGGTCCTCTAACACACGCGCAAACGTCATGCTATTTGATATACCCAAGTTACAGGTATCAGTACCCGGGCAGGTAGTAACATCGGCTACGCTATCAAAGCCCGGCGCTGCCATGCCTAATTCGGCTAAACCGTTGTATAAAGTAGCAAATGCTTCTTTACGCACATATTTTAATAACAAGCCTTGATTTTGGGTGATACGAATCTCGTCACCTGCTAATGGTTGCAGTAATGCAACCATTTTACGGGCATGGTCTGTAGCGATATCACCGGTTTTAACTTTAATATATACTCCGTAAAATCCTTTTTGCTTCTGCTCAAATACGTTTGTAGCCAACCATTGCTCATAACCCAACGGGTTAGTTATTACAACATCACCAAATTCGATAGGTTGTGGTAAAGTTGGTATAGCTACTGCTTCGGTATTTATTTTGTATGATTTTACTTTGTTAGCTGTTCTTTCAATCTTTATCAGGTTCAGTACTTCTTCTAACCCAAACTTTTGAATAACATATTTAAACCGTGCCTTGTTACGGTTAGTACGCTCGCCATAACGATCAAATACACGTATGGTAGATTCTATATAAGGCACAAGCTGATCTTCGGGCAAAAACTCATCAACAATATGCGCCAGTATAGGCTGGGCACCTAAGCCACCACCTAACATCACTTTAAAACCACGCTCGCAATTGCTGTTTATCTTTGGTATAAAACCCAGATCGTGCGCAAAAGAGTAGGCTGTATCTTCATCACTTGATGAAAATGCTATTTTAAATTTACGAGGCATATCCTGGTTTACAGGATTGCGCAATAAATATTCGAATGTACCATGAGCATAAGGCGATACATCAAAAGGCTCCAATGGGTCAATACCTGCAGTAGGAGAGGCTGTAACATTACGTACAGTATTGCCACAAGCTTCTCGCATAGTAACATCGTCTTTTTCCAGATCGGCCCATAATTGCGGGGTCCTATCTAAACTTACATAATGAATTTGTATATCCTGGCGGGTGGTTAAATGCAGGTTGCGGCTTGCATATTCGTCTGATACATCGGCTATGCGTAATAATTGTTTAAATGTTACTTTACCGAAAGGTAATTTTATACGTATCATTTGCACTCCGGGCTGGCGTTGGCCATATATGCCCCGTGCTAAGCGTAAGCTTCTAAATTTCTCGTCATGTATTTTCCCTTCACGAAAAGCCCTTATTTTTTTTTCAAGATCAATAATATCCTGTTCAACAATAGGGTTCTCAAGCTCTGTTCTGAAGCTTTGCATAATATTAATAGTGTTTGTAAAAAGCCAATTTAATAGCTAAAAAGGCACATCCATTGCCAAAGATATACATAGTATATGGAATTGGTAGAATATTCTTAAAAAAAGATAGATTTTAACAATTAAATGAATAAAGGAATTTAAGTGTTAATAAGTGTGGTTTCCCTGGTTATCACGTCAGCGATACTGGTTTCTGAGAGTATTTTCAACGTTGCGTCACGCACATCAATAAACACATCGCGTATACCACAGGTAGTTTCCTGGTGGCACTCATCGCATTTATGATAAAAGTTTAAACTGGCGCAAGGCAACATAGCAACCGGCCCATCGGTGATACGCATAATACTTACCAGGTAAATATCCTTTGGGTCCTTATTTAAAGCATATCCGCCACCGGCGCCTTTTTTACTGTATAAAAAGCCGGCATTACGCATATCTAATAATATCTGTTCCAGAAATTTTTTAGGTATGCGTTCTTGTTCTGCAATCTTTGAAATTTGCATGGGAGGTTTGTCCATGTTCTTCCCAAGAATTACTAAAGCTTTAATAGCATATTTAGTTTTTTTCGATAGCATTTTATAAAGTTAATAACTAACAAATATAATTAAAGAATTGTAATCCAATAAAAAATACCGATTAGCTATACTTATTTTACAATAGCATCTGAGTGGCCAAGGTTTTTATCCGGGTTTACTTTATCACGCACCAGTTGTTTTAGCTCTTTAATTTCGGGGAAACGGCCCTGGTCTTTCCTGTCAAATAACACAACATCGTTTAAACTGATGGCGTACCTACCGGCAGTTTCGCTTGGTTTTAGGGTTATGCCATCCAGATCTTCTTCAAAAGTGGTTAATAATTCCTGGGCTATATAAGCTGCCCGTAACAACCAATTGCACTTTGGGCAATATTCAATAGTAATTGTAGGTTTCATTATTTTTGCGGAATTATAAACCGTTCATCAATATGTGTACTCAATACATATAGTTCGTCGCCAATGGCTATTGTACCAAGGCCGCTATGAACTAAGTTTTGTCCAAAATATATCTTATTGTTTTTTGCACGATATGATGCAAGTGTTTTTGTTGGTTCTTTCCCAATAGATGCATCTGTTTGGTCAATAGTTATCATAATGCACCTTGCACATAGTTTTACCCCGTTAAAATTAATGTTGTTTATAGTAAAACTATTCATAACGTCTTCCTGGTAAGCAATACCGCCGGTAAATACAATATTAGGCCTGAACCTATTTATTGGTACCTTATTAGTTAAACGTTTGTTAAGATCGTCTAACGAAGATTGGCCTATTAACAGAAAAGGATAAGCATCAGAAAATGAAGTGATGCTGTCGGCCGGCGAATATGCCGGTTCTGTAAAACGGCTTGTACTATCAGGCATGTATACCAGGCGGATATTTTTGCCTAAAGCATTGGTAAACCATGCGTCAATATCATCATTAACCAACTGCCCGGTGCAAATGTCATCCCAAACGGATACTTGTATAACGTCCTTTTTTACAGGCGTTAATTGTATTTTGATGAAAGAGTTATCAGAGGTGTTAGTTACCGTTAGATGGTCAACCGAAATATATGTTTTTAGCAATGCCATTTTTGCACATTCGCGTTGCGACACAAACCGGTTATTGGAATCAATCAGCATCCAACGGCGATCATATTGAAACCCCCGGTCTGTTATCACAGCCTCATCAAGTTTTATACCTCCTAATGATTTAATTGGATAGATATATAATTCGCTTATTTTAAACATTGGGCATCTTAATACAACAAAGGTATTGTTTGCAGTTGTCAACTGCAATTTATGGGGAAATATGTGCGCACCTCAGATCAATTTCCACAGTTAATATGGGGTGCTAATGGCGATAGTATGTTTTACAAAAAACAACACAATCTAAAATCCGGGTGATTTTTTTGTTGAAAATCAATTATTTGTATAGCTAAATATTGTTAATGGTTAGCAAAATATACTATTTATTAGGCTTAATGCACGGTTATTGTATTAAGCATATTTATTATCAATAAAAAGCTATAATATTAATGCTCTGCGCATTACAAAGGGTATACTTGTAATTAATTGGGGGATTGTTTACAGCTAAGTAATATTTGTTAATTAATATGGCATTTGTTAATAATTACAGCCCCCGGCTTAACAAAGTAATTGCTAATTTCGAAACAACTATTTAAAGATCAGAAATAATGAGATTTGACTTAAAGAACATATTTTTTTTAGCATTAATATTCTTTAATATATCATGCTCTTCATATCACCAGATACCTTATTTCCAGGATCTTAATCACTCTAAAATAACTCAGGAAAATATAGACAATTACTCACCTCTCAAAATACAACCAGGAGACCTATTGGGCATAAATGTAAACAGTTTAAGCCCGACCAATGAGTTTAACTCGGCAAATCAACGTATAAAAGGTGAAGAAAGTGGCGGCAGCGGTGGTAAAATCAACACCCCTATGGGAAACGAAAATACATCCGGTAACCCTGTTTTTGGTTATAGAATTAACCAGCAAGGCGAAGCAAATTTGCCATATATAGGCAGGATAAAATTAATCGGCCTATCTACAGATGAAGTAGCGGCTAAGTTAACGCCTTTGTTAGAACAGTACCTTAAACAACCAATTGTTAGTGTAAGGATATTGAATTTCAAGATCTCGGTAATGGGGGATGTATTACGCCCGGATGTATTTACCGTGCAAAACGAACGTATTACAATAATTGAAGCGCTTGGCTTAGCCGGCGACTTAAATGTTACCGCTAAACGCCGAAACGTATTGCTGATAAGAGAATATGATGGGAAACGTGAATATTTGCCTATAGATCTTACATCAAAAAAACTATTTACCTCGCCGTATTATTACCTGCAAAATAACGATGTAATATATGTTGAGCCGGATCGGATCAAATACGCTCCGCTTGATAGAGGCTATCGTACATTTACAACTATATTGGCGGCTATATCGGCATTAGGTGTGGTTGTAACATCCTATTTCTTATACTACAACAGTAAGTAACAATGTGTGCACTAAAAACAAACACACAAGCTAATAAACGTCCTCCGCTTATTGACGACGATTTCGACCTGCGCGAAGTACTAAGTAAGTACGTATATTATTGGCCCGTGTTTTTGCTTTTTACTTTAATAACAATGATTGGGGCCTATGCTTTCCACATGGTAACCAAACCTGTTTATGATATTAAGGCCACAATGCTCATACAGGATGATAAAGGCAGTAGTGATATTAAAACTTCATTACAGGAAATGGGTATAACCAGCACACCAAAAAACCTTGAAAATGATGTTGAACTTTTAAAATCAAGAAAAAGTGTTGAAAACGTTGTAAACGATTTAAAACTATGGATATCATACAAAGTAGTTGTTAACCATTTAAAAGAAAATCTTTATAAAAACACAACGCCGGTATTATTTGATTTTATAAAAGGCAGTGGTAAATTAGATCAGAAAATAACGATAGTCATAAAAAATGGCGATACGTTTATACTTAAAACTACTGACGATTCTGAAACATCAGGAACGGAATATAATTTTTCAAGCTCAATTTCAAGTAGTTTAGGCACCTGGCAGCTTACATCAACGCCTAATCTTAGAAAGTATATCGGATCTACAATTATTATTGAACTAGCCAATCCAAAAGATATTGCGGATACCTACCAGGCCAGTTTAGAAGTTGCGTTGAGAGATAAGTTAGAATCATCAATAGTTGATATTTCTCTTAAAGACCAAATACCGCAAAGAGGCCAGGACTTTGTTAATTACTTAATTACACTATACAATAAAACCGAAGTTGAGGAACGTAATAAAAAAACGAAAAGCTCGCTTGATTTTATAGATCAGCGCCTTGATTCATTATCGGTAGAGCTAAATGCTGCCGAAAAAAATGTTGAGAATTACAGGAGTTCGCATGGGTTAACTGATGTAGCCGCGCAATCGCAGATCTATATACAAAATGCCCAAACTAATGGTGCAAAATTAAACGATGTAAATGTTCAGTTAAGGGTTATTAATGAAATTGAGAATTATATTAATGCTCCCAATGTTACAGATAGAGCTGTACCCTCGACCCTGAATATTGGCGACCAAAATTTAGTTACACTTGTACAAAGCTATACCGAGCAACAGCTTGGTCGAAGCAAAATGCTGGCAACCACGCCCGAAAAAAACCCGGCGTTTGAACCGGTAAACAGGCAAATAGCAACAACGCGGGCCGCCATAAAAGAAAACATAAATAACATTAAATCGTCATTGTTGGTTACCCGTAGTGAATTAGAAAGTTATGGCTCACTAACCAAATCATCTATAGAAAGCATACCCGGCGAGGACAGAGAATTAGCGGCTTTAAAACGTTTACAAGTAAGTAAAGAATCTTTATATAACATATTACTGCAAAAGCGTGAAGAAACTGCACTAAGCTATGCTTCAATAGTAAGTAATGTGCGCACGGTTGATCTTGCATTCGCAATACCTCCAAAAAAATCAAAAGAAATACTGCCCTTTATTGTTGCCCTTGTGCTGGGCTTGCTTATACCAGCTGGCTTGATATATATGAGGGAAACTATAAAAAACCAGGTAACCAGCCGTAAAAACATAGAAAAGACCCTGCCGATACTAATATCGGGCGAGTTGGAGTGGAGTAAATTAAGATCATCTATTGTTACTGACGCAGCTAATGGTAAACAAAATTTTATGCTGATTGAGCAGTTTAGAAGTTTGCGTACGCAACTGTATTATTTACATGATAACGATAGTAAGGGCAGGGTAACACTAATTGCATCAAGTGTTGCCGGCGAGGGTAGAAGCTTTATTGCATCAAACCTTGGTGTCGCACTGGCTACCTCAGGTAAGAAAACTATAATTTTAGAGCTGAATTTATATCGCCCTGTAATGAGCGATATTTTTAATCTGCCTGCTTCGCATCCTGGTATGAGCAATTACTTAAACTGGGAATCATTAAAAGAGGAGGTTATTCAAAACACGGTTACCTATCGTAACCTTGATGTTGTTACCAGCGGGCAGTTTATACCCAATTTTTCTGAATTGCTTGACCGTAAACGTATAGAGATATTATTAGACTGGCTGAGATTACATTATGATCATATTATAATTGATACATCCCCTTTACAGGTTATCGGCGACGCAAACATTGTTTCAAGGCTTTGCGATATCACACTATATGTTATCAGGAAAAACTTTACGTCAAAAACCCAAATTCCGTTTATTAATAAGCTGCACACCGACCAGCAACTACCTAAAATGAGTATTGTATATAATGGAGTAGACCCGGTTAGAGACGGGTATAAAGATTATTTCCTGGTAAAAGGATAAATAACAATTAATGAGCATTATACAAACTGCAAAAAAATATTGGGGGTCAGTAATCGGAAACGATAAGGCCCTGTCTGGCAAAGTTAATTTTAATATTGCCGTATCTTTTGCATTAAGGGCCGTTAGTATAGTTATTTCATTCCTTATTGTACCTTATTCATTAAAACTATTAGATACCAATAAATATGGTATCTGGTTGGCTATATCATCAACCGTGAGTTGGATAAGTATATTAGATATTGGGCTGGCAAACGGACTGAGAAACAAAGTAGCGGAGTATATTGCCAGGCATGAGTACGACCAGGCTAAAATTGCAGTATCTTCTACCTACGCTATATTGTTATTAATTATATTGCCTATAGCGGTTATTTTTTCAATTGCCGCGCCTTTTGTAAACTGGAATAGTGTTTTTAAAACAAATTTAGATCAAAAAGAACTGCTATATACGCTCATTACTGTATTTACAGGTTTATCATTCCAGTTTATTTTAAAACCAATATCATCTATTTTACAAGGCGATCAAAAAATATATAAGAGCAATCAAATACAGCTGATATGTAATTTTATACCCCTGGTGCCCATCATACTTTTAGGCAAATATTTGCAAGGATCGATGTTCGCCCTGGCCGTAGCGCAAACACTTTTGCCCGTTGGTGTATTACTTGTTTACACCATATTATTATTCAACAAAAGCTATGTGGATATTAAACCCTCTTTTAAGTTTATCGACTTAAAAAAGAGTAAATCATTATTCCAGCTAAGCATTGCATTTTTTATAGTACAAATAGCGGGGGTTTTCCTTTATTCAACAACCGAAATAATTGTTGCCCGCGAATTTGGTGGAGGTGATGTAGCTATATATGTGTCGCTATATAAATATTACTCTGCAACAAGCATTGTAATTAATATAGTTTTAGCCACCTATTGGAGTGCTTTTACCAATGCCTTTGCGTTAAATGATATGGTATGGATAAGATCAAGTATTACTAAACTGGTTAAAATAGCAGCACTGTTTCTAATTATAATTATTGCACAGGTTTTATTGGCCGGCCCGGTATTTAAAATATGGGTGGGCGATAAAATTAAAGTTCCGTTTAGTTTAAGTATTGGTATGGCTGTTTATTTTAGTGTAACGTTATTTACATTAGTATATACAGTTGTTTTAAATGGTACAGGTAATGTTAAAATGCAATCTATTGTATCAATTATAACTGCAGTATTACATATACCGGTTGTGTTGTTTTTTATAAGGTATATGCACCTGGGGTTA
>JACMRC010000190.1 GCA_014376655.1 Mucilaginibacter sp.
ACGGAAACATTAACAACCGGCTTGTTTATACAAGTTTAGGGTTTATATTTACCTAACCAATCAGTCTTGATGAAAACCGTGAAACTTATTATATCAGCCCTGTTTATCACCTGTACTATAATCGCGACAGCACAACAAAGAACCTATAACATTACGGCTTACGGGGCAAAGTTTGATCTGAAAGTTAATAACGCCGTAAATATCCAAAAAGCGATTGATGCAGCAGCTGCGGCTGGTGGTGGCCGTGTGCTGATTCCCGCCGGGGTTTATGTAACAGGTGCGCTGAATTTAAAATCGGGTGTTGAGTTGCATTTGGATGATAATGCTATTTTGATGGGTAGCAGTAAAATATTGGATTACCCGCATGATAAATTGGACGTTATATCGGCTATCGACCAAAAAAATATATCCATTACCGGTAACGGCATTATTGACGGTAACGCGCACGAATTGATGGGAAATGTATTTGAACTATTGCGAAAAGGTACTATTACTGATCCTGCATACTTATTAAAACGACCGGACGAGCATAGCCGAACAGGTTTAATATTGATGCGCAATTGCAGCAATATCACGGTAAAGGATATAAAACTTAAAAATGCCGCCTCGTGGGTTCAGGATTATGAGAAATGCACTGACCTCACTATAGACCATATCACTGTTGAAAGCATGACCTATTGGAATAACGACGGCATTGACCTTACAGACTGCAAAAATGTAAAAGTGAGCAACTGCTTCGTTAACTCTGCAGATGATGGGATCTGCCTTAAATCGACTGATAAAAATGCGAGTTGCGATAATATTTTGGTAACTGATTGTACGGTACGGTCAAGCGCCAGCGCGTTTAAGATAGGTACTGGGTCGGCCGGTGGGTTTAAAAACATTACAGTGCGCAACTTAGTGGTTTATGATACTTACAGATCGGCCATAGCGCTGGAAACTGTTGATGGTGCATTTATGGAGAACATTGATATCCGAAACGTGGTAGCCAGGAATACAGGTAACGCAATATTTATACGCTTAGGGCACCGCAATAAAGATGAGCGTTATAGCTCTATTAAACATGTTTACATAAGTGACGTGAAGGCCGACATCCCCAACGCCAAACCGGATATTGGTTACCCATTGGAGGGCCCGCCGCCTAAGCCAATTATCCCGCGCAATTTAAACCCGGCGGTTATTGCAGGTATACCCGGGCATGCCATTGAAGATGTGACTTTAGAAAACATTGACATTGCTTACGGTGGCGGCGGTGATAAAAAGATGGCCTACATCAGCACCGATTCATTAAACACAGTAAAAGAAAACATACCGGGTTACCCTGAATTTACCATGTTTGGCGAAGTGCCGGCCTATGGTTTATATGTACGGCATACGGATAATATTAAACTGAAAAACATAAACATACAGCTTGCTACGGACGACTACCGGCCCGCATTTATTTTTGATGATGTAAAATCGGTTGATATACAGACTTTGAATTTACCTGTTACTAATACCTTTCCGGCTATTGTTTTAAAAGATGTTAGCAGTTCATCATTAAAGAGCCTGGGTGCATTGTCAGGTAATGCTGCCGCAGTTAAAAAGCAATAGGTTAGCCAACCAGTTTAGGCTTGGTGTTACTTACCAGGAACTTGCTTTGATAACCCAGCGGGGTTTTACCGGTCACGCTTTTAAATGCCGAGTGAAAGCTGGAGAAGTTATTAAAGCCGCTTTCGTAACAGATCTGTTTAACATTAACGCTGTCTTCTATCAGCAACTTACAGGCATGGCCTATGCGGATCTCGTTGATAAATTGCGAGTACGTTTTCTGTGTTTTCAGCTTAAAATACCGGCAGAAAGAATTGGGGCTAAGGTTGGCTATACCTGCAATCTCTTCTAACAGGATCTTGCTTTTAAAATTAGCGAATGAGTATTCGCATATTGAGTTGATGCGATCCTTGTCCGCTTCCTCAAAATTTTGACGAAAACCTAATGATGCCAATACTTTCTTTTCGGGGCATTCGCTTATTGCAAGCAGGGTTTCCAGCAGCAGCAAAATTCGGCGCGGGCCTTCGGTAGTTAGGATCTCCTGCATGTAGGCGGGTATTTTCTTTTTGGTAGGCCCAAGAATCTGCAAGCCGCGAGTGGCACTGTCAAGCGTAGCTTTTATGGTTTTGTTTTCGGGCAGGTTAAGAAAACTGTCGCCTAAAAAGTTATCGTAAAAATGCATAACGGTTGCGAAAGGTTGCGAGCCGTCTGATTCTACTTCGGCTTCATCATACTTCCAGTAATGCGGCAGGTTTTTGCCTACCAGCACCATATCGCCGGGGCCAAAGATCTTGATGTTATCACCAACAAACTGGGTACCCGAGCCACGATGAAAATACACCAGCTCTAACTCGGGGTGATAATGCCAACGATTATTAACGTTAGGGCTCATATCACGCCGCGCGTTAAACGAGTGAACAATTTCGCTGGTAACTTTCAGTAACTGGGGTTTCATATTGGCTTACTAAAGCAAATATTCATATAATAAACCTAATTAGCAATAGTTGATGGTAAAATAACTTACTAACAGGTTATATATCGACTAATTCTCTGCGACCAGCAAAACGGCATCGGCAACAATAGCGCCGTCTGCACCCTTGTTTGTTACCTGTACGTAACCGTTTTTACCTGCCGGGAATTGGTGTACACCTAATGATACCCATTCGCCCTGCGTTTGGCCCACTACCTGCACATCATTTTTATTAATGGTTTTGGTGATAGTATTGTGCCCGTCGAAGATCTGCATCTGCGTTAGCAACGAAGCGCGCGATACTTTTGGAACGTAGATATACACGTGATATTTACCGGCCTGCTTAACTTCGGGGGTAAATTTAATTTCTGTTGGGATAGACTTAGCCGTATCCAGGAAAAACGATGGGCCGTAGCCACCCGCAGTTTCGCGTCGCCATGAACCGGTTTTAGTTACATATTCGGTATCATCATTATCAACTAATATTTCGGCAGTGCTGTGGTCAACCAGTGGGTTGTTTTTTAGCTCGGCTTGTAGTTGTTTAACATCTATTTGTTGTACGCCGGTCTTTTTATCAATAGCCTGACTGGCCGCTACCGCTGCCGATTGCGCCAAAACCATAAACACAGGCTCCATCCGTATAGATCCATAAGCCATGTGACTGGCCGATAAACAAACCGGCACCAGTAGATTATCACATTGCTCTTTCTTAGGGATGATGGAACGATAAGCAACAGGG
>JACMRC010000191.1 GCA_014376655.1 Mucilaginibacter sp.
TGGCAAGCGATATAGAAAAAAAAGAATGGCTAAATGATTACGCGCAACTTAAACAGGTGAGTACAAAAAACCCGTTTACGCTGCCGGATGGCTATTTTGAGGGGTTGGATGAACGTATAACATCAGCAATTAAACTGGACGGATTAAAAAGTACTATCCCAACGGATGGCTTTACCGTACCGAAAAATTATTTTGAAGAACTAAGTAATAACATCCAAAGCCGCCTGGCGGTTGAAGAGGTATTAGATATAACGGCAAGCGGTTTAATCGTTCCGGAAAACTATTTTGAAAACCTAAGCAACAATATAAAAAGCCGGCTGGCAGTCGAAGAAATACTAAACACGGAAGCTACAGGTTTAACCGTTCCGCCAAATTATTTTGATGAATTAAGCAATAACATACAAAGCCGTATAGCGGTGGAAGAATTGTTAAATACCGAGGAGAATAACTTTGCCGTACCTGCAAATTATTTCGAGGAACTAAGCAGCAAAATACAAAGCCGCCTGGTAATTGAGGAAGCATTGGTTAATGCAGAAGACACACTTACTGTACCCGAAGGTTATTTTAACAAGTTAAACAAGGATATCTTAAACAAAACGGTTAACCAGGATATTGTAAAACGCAAAAGCGCGTTAATACGGATGATCTCATCCACCGCGTTTAAGTATGCTACTGCGGCCTGTGTTGTTTTAACTGTTGGTGCTGGTCTGTTAGTGAAAAGGCAATCGCCACAGGCTGTACATAACCGATCTTTTTTACATCAGCAGTTATCAGCCATACCTGTAATTGATATCCAGGATTATCTGGAAGAAAACGTTGATGGCGGCGACACACAGCATACCGTTACATCTGAGAGTTTACCGGTTAGCGCCGATGGATTGAAAGCCGCTTTACAAGATTATACCGACCAATAAGATATGACGATGAATAAGCTGTTTAAGCATGTTTTTTTTGTGTTGGTAATATCATGTATTAGCTATTCGGCTTATTCGCAAAACTTGCGCATGCAATTGCGCGAGCGAAAATTTGAGAACAAAGTGGCCCGTGCTCAAAATCCGGGTATGCGGAAGGTACAGGTTGTTAAAGAGGCGTTTTTAAATCAACAATTGGCCCTTACCCGGGCACAAGCCGAGCGTTTTTGGCCCATATATCGGCAGTATCAAAATGAATTGTTTGAGGTGAGGCGTTTAAAGCGTCTTAATAATTCGGACGCGCAAGCTAATGGCGCCGAACAGGTAAAAAAAGATTTGGATTATGATGCGCAGTTGGTAGACATCAAAAAGCATTATAACGAAGAGTTTATGAAGATTCTGCCTCCCGAAAAAATAAGCCAGCTAATAAAAAGCGAGCGCGAATTTAATGATGAACTGGTACGGAAGCTTCATGAGCAAAATCCGGTGAAGCAATAGTAAGATTTCACACCAATTGTCACGAATTAAAACAAATTTCACGAATTGCTTTACTTTGTCGCTTAATTCGTGAAATTCGAAAAAATTAGTGAAGATTAGTGGCTATTTTTGCCGGATATGTTAACCCTTCGCCAATTATTTTTAGCCAACAACGCCCAAACTACAGACTTCCCGCTGTTATTAGAATTTGAGCGTGCCGAAGGGGTTAATTTGTATGACACAGCAGGCAAGACCTATATCGACTTGATATCAGGCATAGGTGTAAGCAACCTTGGTCACAGCAATCCACGCGTAATTGAAGCTATAAAGAACCAGGTAGATAAATATATGCACCTTATGGTGTATGGCGAGTACGTGCAAACCCCGCAGGTTAAGTTTGCAGAAAAACTTTTGTCTATCCTACCCAATAACCTGCAATCTGTATACTTTGTAAACTCAGGTGCCGAAGCGGTTGAAGGGGCTTTAAAATTAGCCAAGCGTTTTACCGGCAGGCAGCAAATTATTTCGTGCCATAGCTCGTATCACGGCAGCAGCCACGGCGCGTTAAGTGTAATGGGTAATGAAGATTTTAAACAAGCCTACCGCCCGTTATTGCCCGGCGTTAACTTTATCCGCTTTAATGATATTGATGATCTGCAATATATCACGGAACAAACGGCGTGTATTATAATCGAAACCGTACAAGGCGAAGCAGGCATTCGCGTACCTGATATAGCCTACATGCAAGCCCTGCGTAAACGCTGCGATGAAACCGGCACCTTATTGATATTAGATGAGATTCAGGCCGCATTTGGCCGTACAGGCAAGCTATTCGCATTTGAGCATTTTGGTATTGTGCCCGATATTTTATTGCTGGCAAAGGCCCTTGGCGGCGGAATGCCGATAGGCGCTTTCATATCATCAACCAAAATAATGGGTGTTTTAAAGGAAAACCCCATACTGGGCCACATCACAACCTTTGGTGGCCACCCGGTTTGCTGTGCAGCTGGATTAGCTGCATTGGAAGTTTTATTAAATGAAAAGCTGGTAAACGGCGTAGCCGACAAAGAAACTTTAATGCGCAGCCTGCTTATACATCCCGCTATTAAAGAAATACGCGGCAAAGGGCTGATGCTGGCTATCGAGCTTGAAAACTTCGACCTCAACAAAAAAATAATAGATCGCTGTATAGCGCACGGCGTAATAACCGACTGGTTTTTACATTGCGATAATGCTATGCGGATTGCTCCACCACTTATCATTACGGTTGATGAAATTAAAACAGCATGCAAGGTTATTGTCGAGGCAATAAGTTTTTATAGTCATCAGTAAGTCTGATTCGTCGAAGTCTCCAAACAACCGGTTTAAAATGTTACCTTTAGGAAAAACACATTAGGATATTTAAATAAATCCGTCCTTCTCATCAATCGTTTTCAGTTTGGCAATACGTTTTTATTGTTAAACTGCTGTTAAATCTTCTCTTCTGCCTATTTCATCCTTGTTTTTAACAATTCTTGGTATGGTTTATGCAAAATATAGGTTACACTGCTAAAAAGTGCGTTTAAACGACAGAAACAACGATTTTACCAGTCACA
>JACMRC010000192.1 GCA_014376655.1 Mucilaginibacter sp.
ATTAACTGGATGCACGAGGATTTATTCAGAACAGCTTTAAATGATTTAGGAATATCCGTATTCCGTGTGGGGCCCTGGTTTGAGGCTGGTGCGTGGGGAGGGCATTGGATGAAGGAGCGTTTGGAAGGATTAAACAAAGACGAGGTTAATTTAGCCTGGTCGTTTGAGTTGATAGTACCAGAGAACGGACTTGTTTTTGAAAGCGATGGTAATCTGCTGGAAGCATCTTTCGATTTTTTGATGTTTAAAGAAAAGGATGCCGTGTTAGGTAAACATGCTGAAAAGTTTGGGTATGATTTCCCCATCCGGTTTGACTTTTTAGATACCTGGGATGGTGGGAACCTGTCCATACAATGCCATCCATCGCAACCATATATAGAGAAAAATTTTGGCGAACGTATTATTACCCAGGACGAAACCTATTATATTTTAGATTGCCAGGACGACGCAACTGTATACTTAGGTTTTCAGGATGATATAGAACCAACTGCGTTCAGAAAAGCGTTGGAAGAGAGCCGCGATAAGAGCGAGGCGATAGATATTACAAAATATGTGCAATCGCATCATGCCAAAAAACACGACCTGTTTTTAATCCCAAATGGGACGGTACATAGTGCAGGCGCAGGTAACCTGGTGTTAGAAATTAGCGCCACGCCTTACATCTTTACCTTTAAAATGTACGACTGGGTAAGGCTTGATTTAAACGGAGAGCCGCGTGCCATCAACATCGAACATGCGTTTAACAACCTTAAGTTCGACCGTAAAGGCGAGAAGGTTGTTAACGAATTGATATCTAAACAAACATCAATTAAAAAAGGCGAGGATTGGGAAATTATCCATACCCCAACCCATAAAGATCATTTTTATGATGTAGAACGTTTAGAGTTTGATTCGACTGTTACTGTACAAACCGAAGGTTCGGTACATGTATTAATGTTGGTTGAGGGAACGTCGATCACAGTAACTCCTGCCAACGGTACTGCAACTACTTTTTACTATGCCGAAACATTTGTAATACCGGCGGCGGCAGGCTCTTATACACTTATAAACACGGGTGCAGCAAGGGCCAAAGTGGTAAAGGCATTTATTAAAGCATAAACTTATATTATCATGATATCATTCATTAAAAAATCTTTGTTAACCCCGGCGTTGTTTTGCACGGCTTTATTGGCAGCAAATGCGCAGCAAAAAAAACTACCGATAGATTATGCCGATCCGTTATTAGGAACTTCAGAGTCGCGCTGGATGTTGAACCCGGGCGCAACGATGCCTTTTGGGATGGTGCAGTTGGCCCCTGATAACCAGGAAGGCGTTTGGAAATCGGGCTACGAATATTCTTTGAACAACATTGGTGGTTTTAGCCATATCCACTCGTGGACAATGGGTGGATTATCAGTAATGCCTACCGTAGGGGTGTTAAATATCAAACGAGGTTCGGCAGATAACCCGACAACCGGCTGGACAACCGGCTATCGCTCTCGCATCTATAAAGAAACAGAGAAAGCCAGCCCGGGCTACTACGGAGTTAAGCTGATGAATGGTGATATCATGACCGAGCTAACCAGCACCACGCGTGCAGGCATGTTCAAGTTTACTTATCCAACCGATCTGGAAGCACACATTTTATTTAATCTTGACGTTCCATTCGAAAATACAGCCGAAATCTTAGATGCTAAATTTACCAAGGTAAGCGATACCGAGATTGAAGGTTACTCGCATCAAAAATGGGGCTGGCAGGAATATACCGTACACTTTATAGCTCGTTTTGATAAGCCAATGAAAGGCTTTGGCGGCTGGATAGGCAACAAGGTATCTAAAGATATTAAAGAATTGGTTGGCAAGGGCAAAATGGGCGCTTACGCCGATTTTAAAACCGAGAAAGGCGAAGTTATCCAGCTACAAACTGCCATATCACTGGTAAGTATAGACCAGGCCCGCCTTAATTTGACAACAGAAATGGATCCGTTTAAATGGAGTTTCGCGGCAGTGCATAACAACGCACGCACAGTTTGGAACAACCTGTTAAGCAAGATAAAGGTAGACGGTGGCACGGAAGAAAACAGGAAGAAATTTTACAGCAATCTTTACCGCTCATACGTAGCACGCACCACCTGGAGTGATGTTAACGGCAAATGGATAGATCCTAATGAGATTGAAAGACAATCAGACCCTAATTTGCCAATTTTAGGATCAGATGCGTTTTGGAATACCTTCTGGAACCTTAACCAGCTCTGGACTTTAGTAAACCCTGATGTTGCCAGCAAATGGACCCGATCTTTTTTGGAGATTTATAAAGCAGGTGGCTGGCTGCCTAAAGGACCGGCAGGGATAGAGTATTCGGGGATTATGGAAGCATCGCATGAGATTGCTTTAATTACCAGCACCTATCAAAAAGGGATCCGTGATTTTGATGCTAACCTGGCTTTTGAGGCCATGATGCACCAACAAACTACACCGGGTGTAGTAACACCAGAGGGCGGATTTGCAGGTAATAGATACTATAAATCATACTTAGAATTAGGTTATGTGCCCAATGAAGAGGGGCAGGTATCAAACTCGTTAGAGTATGCTTATGATGATTGGTGTGTTGGCCAGTTTGCCAAAGCTTTAGGTAAGACTAAAGAGGCTGATATGTTTATGGAACGTGCCGATGCCTTTAAAAAAGTATGGGATCCATCGGTTAAATATATCCGTATGAAACACCGCGATGGTACATGGGTAAAAGACTGGAGCCCGCTTTGCTGCACCGCTTTTAACGGTCCCGGTTATTTGAAAGGTAATGCCTGGCAATACAGCTTCTTTAAACCACACGATGTGCAGGGTATCATTAACCTTATGGGTAGGGATGAGTTTAATAACAGGCTTGACGAAGGTTTTGTAAAATCATCAAAATTTAGCTTTAACGCCGATGGCGATATGTATGATTTGGTGCCGGTTAACCACGGTAACCAACCTAACATGCAGGCAGCGTGGTTATTCAATTATTCTGGTAAACCATGGCTTACCCAAAAATGGACCCGCGAGATCATGACCAAATATTATGGCTCAACCCCATACCACGGTTGGTTAGGCGACGAAGATGAGGGCCAGATGGGTGCCTGGTATGTAATGGCAGCAATGGGACTGTTTGAAACCGATGGCGGATCGTCAACCAAACCATTTTATGAAATTGGTAGCCCGTTATTCGCTAAAACAATCATCACGTTAGATAACCACTACTATAAAGGAAAAACCTTTACTATCGAAGCTAAAAACACATCTGCAGTAAATAAATATATTCAATCGGCCTCGTTTAATGGCAAGCCGTTAACCAAGCCGTGGATCTATCATGAAGATGCGGTAAATGGCGGACATTTAGTTTTGGTTATGGGGCCAAAGCCAAATATGAAGTGGGGTAGCAAGCCTACTGATGCGCCACCATCAATGTCGCCTATTGAAAAATAGAATTTAAGAAGAGAAGAACTAATTACCTAATAAACCAATAATTATGAAAGAAGGAAAAAGCATTAGCCTGAGTACTATTACCATTGTAGCGTCGCTGGGTGGTTTCTTGTTCGGGTTTGACATGGCTGTTATTTCGGGCGTGTTGCCACTTATTGAAAAACAGTTTGGATTAACAGCAGCACAGGAAGGCTGGTTTGTATCATGCGCCCTGGTTGGCTGTATTATAGGCGTAGCTTTTTCAGGAGAGTTAAGTGATAGGATAGGCAGAAAAAA
>JACMRC010000193.1 GCA_014376655.1 Mucilaginibacter sp.
AACCTCTTATCAAATAATAGATGGCCTTACCGTTACCGGCGCTAATGATGCTATTGTGTTGCTGGATGCGCAGGAAGATGCAAAGAAAACCACCCCTAACCCATATTTTAACACCAATGGCATATTTATAAATGGCCGCGCGTGTAAACCCGAAGACAAACCACACCATAACATCATCCGCAACTGCGTAGTAAATAATTGCCCCGGCGGCGGGATATGTGCTATAGAAACTGACTATGTTACAGTAGAGGATTGCCGGGTGTTTAATAACGCGTGGTTTATGCGCTATGGTGGCTCGGGTATTACTACGCTATTAAACTGGGCATTTGACGCGGCGCCGGGTTATCACATCGTTATTCAGCGCAATTACGTTTGGAATAATAAAACCATGGTATCATGGGAAAAGATAGGGAAACTTAGTGATGGCAATGGCATCATCCTGGATGTTACCGACCAGGAGGACGAGGGCGCAACTAACCCGAACGCTGATGTGGTAGTTAAACCACAAGCCGCAACACCCGCTGCTCCGGCCAAACCTAAACGCCCTGAGTGGAAAGGCCGGGCACTTATTGCCAATAATTTAAGTGCGTATAACGGTGGTTCGGGTATACACACCTTTCGGACTAAGTACGTAGATATTGTTAATAATACTACCTACAGCAACGGCTCGAATGTTGGCTACCCCGAAATGTTTGCCAATCACAGCGAAGACATTGTGTTTTTAAATAACATTATAGTACCCCGCCCGGCGGGTAAAGTAACCTCCAATAATAAAAACAGCAACATCCGCTGGGATTATAACTTATACCCTGTTGCCCAAACCTTTTTTAAAGCCGAACACGACATTGTTGCCAACCCTCGGTTTATAGCGATAGAAGCTGATTTTAATAAAAGTAATTTCCGTTTGGCTAAGGGCAGTCCGGCACTTAACTCAGCTTCGGATGACTTGCTACAGTCTACCGACATAAATGGCAAATCACGTTCCAGTCTCCATGCACGTCATAGAGGAGCGTTTGAGCAATAATATGGGCATCATCTTACCACATCGGCAAAATTGTAACAATTAGCTAACATATAGGGGTTTGCAGTTTAACATGTTGTGTTTAAGTTTACTATAACGTAAATTGCTTAACCCAACCATTTAACTGATCAATATCATGACTGAGAACCCCCTGCCAGTAAGCATCGCCGATGACGAAAACGGCCTTGACCGCCGCGATTTCCTAAAAATTATGGGTGTTACTACCATTGGCTTGCCGCTTGCCGGCTTTACCGGTTTTAACGCACAGGGTGTATCATTTGTTGTTGATCCTAACGATGCGACGGCAACATCGGCAGCTGTACAATGGGCAGTAGGTGAATTAGAAACAACGCTAAAGGCAAAAGGCATCGCCGTTCAGCATTGCACATCTATAGAAAAAGCCGCTACGAATAATTTATGCATCCCGGTTGTGGGTTCGACTGGTGATGCGGGGATAATGGTATTAAAGAAGGCAGGCGCAGTCATCCCGGCTACAGCCGAGGCTATGGGTTTGGTGCCTGCAATGCATGGTGTAAGGTCAATTATTATAGCTGCCGGTTTTGATGGACGCGGGTTGATTTATTCGCTGTTAGAATTGACGGATAGGGTTAATTACTCTGCTACGCCATTAACGGCAATGCATGTTTCAAAACCTGTTATAGAGCAGCCATTAAATAAAGTGCGTGCCATAAACCGCATGTTTTGCAGCGATATTGAGGATAAGCCCTGGTATAATGACGTAGAAATGTGGCCCAAGTATTTAACTATGCTGGCCACCCAGCGGTTTAATCGCTTTAACTTAACCCTTGGTATTGGCTATGATTTTTTAAACGGCGTTACCGATGGCTATTTCCTGTTTGCCTACCCGTTCCTATTATCTGTGCCGGGCTATAATGTACATGTGCCCCAATTGCCCAATGCCGAGCGCGACCAAAACCTGAAGATGCTGAAATTTATCAGTGAGCAAACGGTAGCGCGTGGTATGGAGTTTTGTTTAGGCATTTGGATGCATGGTTATGAGTGGATAAAAGCACCTAACGCCAACTATACTATTGAAGGATTAACAAAAGAAACCCACGCGGCTTATTGCCGCGATGCTATAAAATTATTGCTACAGGAGTGCCCTGCCATTAGCGGCGTTACCTTGCGCATCCATGGCGAAAGCGGTGTTACCGAGGGCAGCTACGAGTTTTGGAAAACTATATTCGGTGGTGTAGCCACTTGTGGTCGTGTTGTACCAATCAATCTGCATGCAAAGGGTCTCGATCCCGAAATGCTGAATAATGCTTTGGCATCTGGTATGCCGGTATCAGTATCGCCTAAATATTGGCTGGAGCATATTGGGATGCCTTATATGCAGGCAGAGATCCGCGAGCCGGAGATCCCGAAGCCTAATAAAAAGACATCGAAACTCATGAACCTTAGCGAGGGTTCGCGCAGCTTTACCCGCTATAGCTATGGCGATTTTTTAAAGGAGGACCGTAAATACCAGGTTATCCACCGCATTTGGAGCGGCACGCAACGCTTTTTGCTTTGGGGAGATCCGGTTATGGGTGCCGCGCAATCACGTGCGTTTAATTTTTGTGGTGGCGATGGGGTTGATTTAATGGACCCGTTATCATTTAAGGGCCGTCGTGGCTCGGGCATTGCCGGTGATAGATGTGCTTACGAGGATATGGCCTTAAGGCCACGCTGGGATTGGGAGAAATACCTATACAGCTTAAGGGTATTTGGCCGTACGTTATATAACCCGGATACCGACAACGACGTATGGAACCGTTTCTTGCGCAAAGACTTTGGCATAGGCGCTAACGGCGCGCAACAAGCGCTTGCCCATGCAACCAGGATCTTACCAACCGTCCTAACCGCACATGGCGAGTCGGCAGCTAATAACGCTTATTGGCCGGAGATGTATAGCAATATGTCGATAGTCGCGGTATTAAGAGATCAGATTGGCGATACGCCATCACCGCACATGTTCGGCGCGGTTACACCTTCTGATCCGCAACTGTTTTTGAGCAAAAACGATTACGCTAAAGAACTGGTAACCGGCAAACATAGCGGTAAATACACCCCACTTGAAGTGGCCCAATGGCTGGATGATGAAGCAGATGCTGCCGACCGTAACCTGCTGTTAGCAGCCAAAGCGCCTAATAAAACCAAACCGGAGTACAGGAGGTTAACTATTGATGTTGCTATGTTGGCAGGCTTAGGTAGGTTCTTTGCCGCTAAATTCAGGTCAGGTATATTATACAACATCTTCGAACAAACTGGTGACAGGGTTGCGCTTGCCGAGGCATTAAAACAATATAAAGCAGCGCGAGGGCATTGGTTTAAGCTGGCCAACAAAGCCAAAGGCGTTTATATGAAAGACGTTACCGCCGGCGAAAGCCCATGGTTGCGTGGCCATTGGCTGGACAGGCTACCCGGCATAGATAAAGATGTTGAACGGATGAGTGCCATGCTTGACGGAACCCAACCAAACGACATCAGGCAATCCGCAGCAATCGCTGCAGTTAATACTTGTTTAAGTCGAACCAAACGTGTAGCCGCCAAATGCAGCCATCAGCAACTTAAAACATTTAAACAGGGTAGTGCGTTAACCCTACAGCTGGCGTTTGAGAAAGCGCCTGCGGCAGTGCGTTTGCGTTATCGCCATGTAAATATGGCCGAGCGATTTGAAACTGTTGATATGAAAGCCACCGGAAATAGTTATGTTGCAACTATTCCGGCGGCCTACACGCAGTCGCAATACCCGCTGGCATACTATTTTGAGGTGGAAGAAGGCCCGGCAGCGGTTACCTTGTATCCGGGTTTTAATGAGTTGCGTAACAACCAGCCATATTTTGTTATCAGACAGGCGTAAGCTATAAATGAAGAAACTGTTAATTGTATTATCGTTATTGCTGCCGGTGCTTTGCCAGGCGCAAACCACTGGCGGTAAAATTTTCGATCTCGTGGTAGGCACCCGCACCCACGGCGCAAGTGACGGTATCTATGTTTACAGGTTTGATACCGAAACCGGCAAGGTCATATACCTTAATCATGTCGATGGTATAACTGATCCTACTTTTCTATGTATAGCTGACAACAAGAAGTTTGTTTACGCAGTAAGCGATAAAGCCACCGGATCCGGCGGGGTGTACGCCTATAAATTTGATGCTGCAACCGGCCAGTTAGATTCCATAAACAATCAGCCTGCATTTGGTGGTCCGTTATATGTATCTGTCGATAAGGCGCAGAAAAACCTATTTACCGCGAATTACCTTGGCGGCGTACTATCTGTTTATCCTATTAATACCGACGGCTCTTTAGGGACAGCATCGCAGGTTATACAGGAGATAGGCAGCAGTATAAACCGATTAAGGCAAGAAGGCCCGCATGTGCATACCGCATTTTTATCGCCCGATGAAAAGTACTTATTGTATACAGACCTGGGTACTGATAAATTGAATATTTACAAATATACTCCTGCGGGATCGCCCGTATTAACGCCCGGCCCCGTGCCCTTTGTAAGTGGTAATCCCGGGTATGGCCCCAGACATATTGATTTCTCGGCAGATGGAAAATTTATTTATATGCTACAGGAATTAACAGGCACAGTAACCGTGTATAGATTTAAAAAAGGCCGGCCGTATGAGTTGCAAATCAAATCGATGGTGGCGGATAATTTTAGAGGAAACATACAGGCTGCGGATATTCATTTATCGCCGGATGGCAGGTTTTTATACACCTCTAACCGCGGATCGGCTAACGAAATTATACAGTTCTCGGTTAATAAAGCAACCGGTTTACTAACCTTTGTTAAACGGTATAGTAGTATGGGCAAATCGCCGCGCAATTTTGTGATAGACCCAACAGGGGGCTATTTATTTGTATCAAACCAATACTCCAACAATGTTGCGGTATATAAAATTGATAAACGTACCGGCAAGTTAACGCTAACCCCCGGTGTAATTAATATTGATGCCCCAATGTGCATTAGGTTTGTGCCTGTAGGCTAATATTACAAAGGCAATTCAATATAAAAGGTAGTGCCAAAGCCCGGCGAACTTTCAAACCATAACCGGCCGTTATGGTTTTCAATTATCCGTTTTGATATAGAAAGACCAAGGCCAAAAGGCTGCTCGCCATCTGTACCCACTCTTTTTGCAGGGGTAAACATTTCAAATATGGCATCCTTATCTTTATCGGGGATACCCATGCCATTGTCGGCAATTTCTATCAGTATTTTGGAACTATCTATGGTTTTTATGCTTACATATATCAACCCACCTTCATAACTAAACTTAATAGCGTTAACAATAAGGTTGTTAAAAACGCGCCAGATCTTCTCATGATTGATGTTGGTTAAAATGGGCGCATCAGTGCTTTCAAACATAATTTGCTGCTTTTTCTCGTTGGCTTTAAATTGCAGCAACTCAACCGAATCGCGCAGCAACTCTTTAATATTAAGCTGTTGTTTGGTTAGCGTTTCGTTCTCGTCAGCCAGGCCCGACTTAAGCAGCTCATTTATCATTTCTAACGAGTGTATGC
>JACMRC010000194.1 GCA_014376655.1 Mucilaginibacter sp.
ATAAATATTGCTTGGAATAAAAGTGTGAAAACGCGTGATAGCGTGTGATTAAAGTGTGGAAACGCGTGATTTAGTGTAATAAACGCGTGATAAAGTGTGATAGGATGTGATGAATTGTGGTGATCAACCTGAATATGGATCTCATAAAATGAGGCAGCAGGCAAGGTAAATTTGCGGCAAGTCAATATAACCCGGATGTTCATAAATGAATTTTATATTAATGTATTGATATACAGATACTTAAGTAAAAATGTTTCCCGCGATGGGATCTTAGGTGTCACCAATGTGATAAACCGGTTAAAGCCGGCAGGTTTTGTTGTTACTATAGCGTTACCGTTAAATTGTAAAAGCCCTGCCCCTGGGAGGGAATAGTAACACTATAACATACCATTATATTTTTGGTAAATTTGCAGCCATCACAAGTACTTATGTTTTTGCAGTTTACAGACAAACCCTTTAGGCTACAGCTTTCATTCCACAAGATAATTGAGGGCCTGGAAGAAACTGCTAAAACCGATACCGGCCAAAACAGCCAAAATGCCAAAGCATTGGTGGCGCGTGTTAATCAACACCCCGAATTACGCAATGGTATTACATCCGAAGATCAAATTATTGAGAACGCAGATCTGATTGCTGATCTGCTGGCCGACCTGTTCCCGAAAGTATTAGCTTTAAACGAGATTAAAGCGGTAAGCATCCCTTACCAGGGATTGATCTTCAATCATTCGGAGCGGTTTAAAAACATACTAAAAGATGCAGGGCCAGACTTTGAAATAAACATTCGCGATTTTGACGACATGCAGCTTTACGTATTAAGCTGCTGCATGATATTGGCCCGGATATACGGCACCATGCTTGATTTTAGCAAACCTATGTTTTATGATATCCCTACAAAAAATGGCGTTATAAAACATTACCGGATATTATACAATGCAGACTTTATAGAGGTATTTGCTACCGATGAAGCCCCTAAGTTAACCCCGGATGACATTGACGAGCTGATGGACAACTATAGTGACATTGAGCTGTGGAAGAAAAAGTTCCCGATAGGAAGCTACGTAATTAAGGGCTTTGGCTTGATGACATTGGTTGATGTAACAGTGGAGAATGCGCTGTCTACCTTAAAAAGTAATTTATTAAGCGATTATACCTCGCCGCAGATCAAAGAAAGTTTAATAGCCATTTTTAGGTCGATGTACGGCATACCCGACTTGCGCATGGGATTTACTTTGTTTAACCAGAACCAGGATAAATTTATGAGCGTAAAGTTTGGGCCTGATATGCAAAGTTTTTTACTACCCGCTCTTGAAGCTTGTGATACCAACGAGATACTTTGCGGCGAGAGTTACCAATTAATTGTAAAGCAGCACACGTATTTTGCTGTTTCAAACGTCGACACGTATATCAAACAAAACCCGGACAGCAGCTTAGGCGAACACTTTAAAAATCAAGACATCCAGAGTTTTATATTGGCCCCTGTTATTAAAGACGATGTTTTATTGGGGATATTGGAACTGGTATCGCCACGCCCGCGCGAGTTAAACAGTGTTACGGCCAACAAGCTTGAAATTGTAATGCCATTTTTAGTTGATACAGTTGACCGTAAAATGCACGAATTAGAAAACAGGGTACGGTCTGTTATTCAAAGTTACTATACCACCTTACACCGCAGTGTATATTGGAAGTTTAAGCGCGAAGCGCAAAACTATATTCAAAATGTTGATGCCGGGTTAACTTATGCTTTAAAAGAGATAAAATTTAAAGAGGTATATCCGCTGTATGGGCAGGTTGATATCAGCGAATCGTCCATTACCCGTAACCTTAGTGTGAGTAATGATTTACGTAATCAGTTGAACCATCTCATCTCCATTTTAAAAGAACTGAGTAAGGCCGAAAACGAATTGCCTGTTAAAGAATTATTGTTTGACCTGAAAACTTTTGCAACCGAAATGACTACAAGTATCAGGGCAAACACAGAGCAATTTATACAACATTATGTTGAGGATAATGTACACCCGATATTAACTGCAGCCAACCCCGGTAAAACGCTGCAGGCAAAAATCGATCATTATTTTGAGCATATTAATGAGCTAACCGGCGAGTTCCATACCAACCGGCGCAATTACGACAAAACGCTATCGCTTATCAACCAAAAGCTGGCCGGTATATTAGATCGCCGGCAGGCAGAGATCCAGGAATTGTTCCCGCATTATTATGAGCGGTTTAAAACCGATGGCGTAGAGCATAATATGTACATAGGCGCTACTATAGCACCCGACAAAGAGTTTACTATGGCGGACCTGCACCGCCTGCGCTTATGGCAGTTACGCGTAATTGCCGAAATGGAAGTTGAGCAATTTGATCTGAAAAGTGTATTGCCCTACCAATTAGGTGTTACTTCGTTGATATTGGTTTTTAGCACACCAATTGCAATCCGTTTCCGGATGGATGAGAAACATTTTGATGTGGACGGCGCTTACAATATCAGATACGAGGTTATTAAAAAACGTATTGATAAAGCACACATTAATGGCAGCGACGAACGCATTACCAAGCAAGGCAAAATAACCATCATCTATTCAAAAGCCGAAGAGGAGCAAGAATACCTGGGTTACACAACCATATTACAAAAAGCCGGAGTACTAGCTGATGATGTTGAACATTTTGAGGTTGAGGAACTACAAGGCGTGGCCGGATTAAAAGCATTAAGAGTTGGGTTGATCCATAGTCCCGAACTGCTTTTGCAACGCGGAAGGCCCTACGATGACCTATACAAGCAGCTTAATTAAAACCTAAATCCTGCAGATACATAAGGATAGGCCCCTTCTTTTGAAAAGCCAACTACCCCTTGTAGCAGTAACAATTGCCCCGGTTCAAAATAAAAGCCACCGCCAAAGCCGTTGTGCCAGGTGTTTGATGTTTCGCCCGGTGCCCACACTCGGCCAACATCATCAAAACCTATCATGCCTAAGGTGCCCGGCAACAGGTACGATGCAAAATCGCTTAGTTTAACCCTTACTTCAAAATTGTTGTAAGCCATGCTTTTGCCGGTAAAGCGCCACGTATAAAAACCACGTAAATTACTATTACCACCCAATTTTAATTGCTGGTAATAAGCGGCGTTGCCAATAGTTGTGCCGCCACCTAACCTGTCTGCAAATACAAGTTTTGATTCATTGTCCGGATTTAGCAAGAAGCTAAACTCGGATAATATCTGCCCGTACGAATGCGCATTTTGGTTTAACTCTTTCATGCCAGTAAGGCTGGTTTTCCAAAGTATCCCCTTGTGTGGCACAAGTCCTTTATCGCGGGTATCAAGCGTTATGTCTGATACTAAACCGGCAAGCGCCTGCTGGCTAAATACATGTTGATCCGGATGTGCTATGTCATAATCGTCAAGTAGGCGGCCATGGTTGCCATCTTCATCACCATTATAGTATTGGGCTGCAACGCCCGCGCTCACGGTCCAGTTGTCATACGTATGCTTCAAGCGGATATCGGCATTAATATAATTATAAACGTTGCGGTAATAATGGATCTTTTTATTGCCTTTATCAATAAAGTCGGTATTGTTGCCTACGCCAAAAAAGTTGCTGGTATAATTTGGGCCTTTATTCAGTATGTTTAACAGCAGGTCATTGTTGCCTATAGCTTGTTTAAACTCGCCATCGTAGTTAATCAGCAGTGAGCTTACACCAAGTCCGTAATTAATGGTCATACTCTGTCTAAAAGCATAAGGCTCTTTCCTGAAACCCTGTTTCTGATAGGTAAATTTGCCAATAAGCTGCACGCCATAATCTTTATTATAACTCGCCAAAAACAACGGCTGCAAAAAGTCGTAAGCAAAGTTTAGTTTTTTGTATTGGTTAACGGTGCTGTCTGTCGAGGTTAATAAATGCCCCTGGTTTTTTGCAGGTAGTTTATTTTCCTCGTCTGCCCTATCGTAAACATAGCGGTTGCCCTTGCCTGTAATATTGCTGTCAATAGCGAAAGTATCGTTATCATCGCCACCTATCATTCGCACTGTTATGGGCGAATGTTGATTACCATGCACCGCAAAAATGTCTTTGTCGGCAAAGCCATACAACCTTATTTCACTGGTAACTTTTGGGTCAAACGTGCGGGCGTAAATAACCTGCTCCTTTTCGCCGTCTTTGTTTATTTTGTTAACGATAAGCTTAACGCTGCCATCGGGTTCGTTAGTAATATCAAATTTTTCGTGTTTATCTGTACCTAACACCTCTACCTGGCTTGATAAAAAGCGGTAGTATTTCATGGCCTGTTCTTTCAGGATATTTTTGCGGTGGATGAGTTTGCTAACGATATCCTGGCCGCACAATTTATAAATGGTATCGGGCATGCGCTTTACAGCGACTGTTAATACTTCATCAGTAAGTTTACTTTGCACAAAGGCAATTTGCTCTTCCCAGTCCTTTTCGTTCAGCTCGTTTAAAAAGTAGCGATCAAAGTTACGTGCATTTAAATTCCAGCGGTTAACTGCCCGGATATGATCCTGGTAACTTTGAAATTTTGACATCAGCAAATATCTTGATACCAGCCACGGGATAACACCCGAACTACTGTAAAATACCTGGTCGCGGTCGCGGGGGATGGGTTCGTAAACACTTCCCTTATCTGTCCTTTTCTTTTCCCAGCGCCATTGGTCCTCATGCCGGTCCCAATCGCCCAATAACATATCCAGTAAACGGGCCCTTAATACCGTTTTCTGATCGACGGTATTATCATTATCTTCCCGTAGTTTTCGGGCTGTTTTTTCAGAGTTATCCGTTTTCCTGGCATCAAGCGGTTCTCGCTCTTCAAACAAAAAAACCTGGTTAATAAAGTCTTTACGGTATTCGCCAAAGGCGAGGTCATCAGCAACATACACTATTTCGGGGTTAGCATGCGGCACACCCAAAGTCTCGGCCAATGGCGGTACCACTACCGCCGAAAACGGGTGCTCGTCAGCTATCTGATCTTTAATTATTGATTCGGCTATGGTCTTTCTAAGCGTTGGGGGCAATATACGCTCAGGATATTTTTGGATGGTACGTATCACCCATTCCTGGCCGGTAGGGTCCTCTAAACGCAACGACTTGGTTTGCATACCGCCGCCTTTTTCTGTGATCTTTAACCCGCCTTTTTCTTTCGACAGATGAAATACCCGCATCTTAACCGGTGCCGACCACAGTTTACGATAACTCTCGCCAAAGAAAAATCGGTGTACTTTATTTGCCGCATCATATTCCGGGCCAATAGCAATGGTGATACTGTCCTGTTTAGCTTGCGCGAAACTTTTGGCTATTACCCCGGTCAAGAAAACAATCAGTATGTATCTGTACCAAGCCATCCGTTACTTTTTATGGATAAATTTTAACACTGTACCCGGCGTAACTTTATCGCCTTCGTTACTAATGTATAAGTTGTTTTGATTATCAAAGGCTATACCCTCCGGCTGTATAAACAACGACGGGTTAATTGGGTAAACGCCTTTAACTTTAAAAGCAGCATCGGTAACTACAATTAACTTATTAACTGATGACAGTATATACCATTCGTTTGTTCCTTGATTTTTTGCTATTGCTGATGGACGAAAAGCTGACTTTTTCTGACCCGATTGCGCTTCGATATCTTTTACATTTATGCTAAACTGCCCGCTTTGTTTTACTGTGCCTTTACCATCCATTTTAAAAATATAACCGGTACAACTTTTCTTAGTATTATCTACATCGCAATGCTTGCAAAGCGCATAAAGCTGGTTGGTTTTTTCATCGGCATATATACCTTCATACTCGCCTTGCGGCAATATTTTATCTTGCTTTTGCACGTTGGCTATTTCGCCGCTGCGTACCTCGTTAAACTGGAATGTGAAGAAAACGCCATCGCTGCGTAGCAATACTACCTGATCGTTTAAAATGGCTATGTCTTCGTAATCGCCGGATTTGCCAAATTTTGAGTAGCCGGGCGTTTTTTTATC
>JACMRC010000195.1 GCA_014376655.1 Mucilaginibacter sp.
AGTTCTACCAACGTATCTCAGATAGAGTTGATAACCAACCCAACCGCAAAGTATGATGCCAGCGGCAATGCGGGTATCATCAACATAAAAACTAAAAAGAATAGGCAGCAGGGCTTTAACGGATCGTTTACTACTACGGCAGGCATGGGGGTTTATCCCAAAAATAGCAATAGCTTGATCCTAAACTACCGCATAGGCAAGTTTAATATGTTCTTTAACTACAACCTTAACATATTAAAATACCTTACCGACCTGTATGCATTCAGAAAGTATTATGATGCAAATAACAATATTACCGCGCAGCTTGACCAACCGGGCGGCTTTAAAGGAAACCTGTTTAATAATATCTTAAAAACTGGCTTAGATTATTCTGTTTCGCCGAGTACTACAATAGGGTTTGCAGTGGGGGGTATTACTGTTAGCCGCGTGGGTAGCAATGTTGGTACAGCAACGTGGTTAAACCCGGCTGGTGTCACCGATTCGGCAATTTATACTACCAACAATACCAATAACCAACTTAGAAACGGCTCGTTTAATTTAAACGCTAAACATACCATATCAGCATCTCTGGATCTATCTGCCGATTTTGATTACTTGCATTATACTACCACAAGCACTTCTGATTATGATAACCGGTTATTAAAACCAGGTGGCTATGATGAGCAATCGCGTGGTAATATCCCAACAACTATCAACATCACCTCAGGCAAAATAGATTACAACCTGAAGATAGGGAAGGAGACCACCTTCCAATCGGGTTGGAAATCATCATTAAGCAAAACAGATAACCTGGCATCCTATCAAAACCTGATAGGTTCTAACTGGTTGGATGATAATAATCGAAACAATCATTTCGTATATGCCGAAGATATTCACGCTTTGTATAGCACCATAGAAAGTAAGTATAAAAAGATCAGCTACCAGTTAGGCGTAAGGTATGAGCATACGGGCTACAACGCGCGCCAGTATAGTAATGCCGTGCAGAAGGATACCGCATTCACTAAAAATTATGGCGGCTTTTTCCCGAGCGGCTATGTTACTTATCAGGCTGATACCGTAAATGGTTTTACGCTAACCGTTGGCCGGCGCATTGATCGCCCTATATTTCAAACGCTGAACCCATTTTTGTCCATAATTAACAAGTATACTTACATGACGGGTAACCCTTTTATTTTACCGCAGTATACCTGGAACTTCGAACTGAGCCATCAATATAAAAATTGGTTAACTACTACGGTTTCTTATAGCGATATCAAAAACTATTTCTCGCAGATTTTCCTGAATGGCGCAACAAAGGATATCATATTATACACACAGGGCAATGTTGGGCATACCAGTAATTTTGGCTTATCGTCAATTGTGGCATTGGCACCGGCTCATTGGTGGTCTTTTACTTTCCAGGCGGTGTATAATCATAAACAGCTGAAAGGCTTTAATGGGAATACTTATACAACGTCTATTGATCAATTAAATATTAACCTGAATAACCAATTCACAATAGGTAAGAATTATAGTGCTGAACTATCCGGCTTTTATACCACCCGCGCACGTAATGATGTGCAGGAGTTATTATATCCAACCGGGCAATTATCGGCAGGTATCTTGCGCCCTATCTTAAATAAAAAAGGCACGCTAAAGCTAACTTACCGCGATATTTTATATACCAACGGTATGGAGGGTTTGACGCAGTTCCCAAATTCGACCGAGTATTTCCTTTTAAAAAGAGATAGCCGGGTAATTACACTTGCGTTCACTTACCGGTTTGGCAAAGCATATAAAACCGTTAAACACCAAAGCGGCGTTAGCGAAGAAATGCAGCGGGTAGGGAATGGGTGATAATTATTGAACGCTTGTTAGTTTTACGGCCCGTCTATTCATTCTATACAGAATATACATAACCAGTGCCGATAATAACACAAACACCAGGTAACTATAGCTCAGGTTCCGTTCATCTTTAGCTGGGAATACTTTTATAACCCCATAAGTAAGGAATGACAGGATGATGTAAACCGCGCCGCCGGTTAAGCCACCTGCAGTTGCCGCGTTGTCCGGAAACTTGCTGAGGCAATAGGTGAAGTAGTTGTTATAAGTAAACCCGGCGCAAACGTGGATCAAAAAGGCAAAGAAAACCAGTGAGTACAGGTTGGAAACAAAATTCAAGCTAACTATCATTATACCTACAAACAAAACCTGCAAAGCAATATTTACCGATAGCTTAGTATAAAACGGTTTGCTGATGACCGCCTTGCTAATAAAACCACCTAACATCCAGGCTAACCCTAATATTAAAGAACAATAACCGGCAATTACCGGTGTAAGTTGTAAATGATGCTCGATGATATAAGGGCCTGTCATATTGTACATAATCACCATAGAATAGGCGAAGCTCAATATCAAAATCCCCATACTAAAGCTGGTAGTTTTTATCATATCTGCATAAACACGGGCAATTCGCTTAACATTAAATTTAACCGGTTTGGCTAAGGTTTCGCCGCTGTATGTCAGTTCAAGCACAAACAATATTGCAGCCAACCCGCCTAAAAAGTAGAAATTTGATTGCCAGCCAAATGTGTTTTGGAAATACCCGCCTATAAACGGTGCCACAATTGGCCCTGCCGACCAGATAATGGTAAACATACTCAGGTAGTTTTGTAGCTGCTTGCCCTTATAAATATCAACAAACAGGGCGCGTTTAGCTACAACTATAAAAGCCACTGTTATGCCGTGAACGGCCCGCATTAAATAAATTAAATAGATGTTATGAGTTACAGCTATTAAAACGCACGAAATAGTAAATACAAATAAAGCGATAAGGCTCATGCGATATCGTCCGAAACTATCTAATATACTTCCGATGAAAAGTTGCGATGTTCCATAAGTTATTAAAAACACCGTAAGGGTTAATTGCACCTGTATAGCGCTGATGTGCATATCGGTACCCATGCTGGGTAATGATGGAATATAAATATCAGTAGCGAACCCGGAAAGCGGTAATAAAGCGAATGCTAAGAGGGTAGCGGTACGTTGATTTTTTTCTTTAAGCATTGTATTGTGATAGACAGCGCAAAACTACAAATACCCGCGATGTTGTTTGTGGATTGGAAGTAAAGAATGAAACATCAGTAGCCCAATACCAAAAAAAGGCGACTGTCCCTAAGAACAGTCGCCACAATCGGGGGTATTTAATTTTTACTTATTGAGTAAGTGTCACGGTACCCATATCCTGTACTGCGCCATTTGTAACTGTAACATTGGTTACGGTTTTAATAATATACGGGCTTACCGGTACAAAGCGCACATTGTATGTTCCGGCACTTAATCCTGGAAAATAAAATTTACCAGTCGCATCGGCCACGGTGCCTACGGTATCAGTACCCATAATGGCGTACACTTTAGGCGAGGATGCTATGGGGCTTACCATGCCACTTAATGCACCTGATACGGCTTGAGGGATAGCGCGGATAACCGGCTTTAAAATATATTTACCATTACCGGTTAATACGATAGACTGTGCTGCATCAAAATCTAAAAGCATGGTGTAAGCTACACCGGCAATCAAGTTTTCATGTACATTAATTTTGACACCTGATGTTTGCCCGCTTGGCGTTGTCAGATCATAAGACACGCCGGCCACGATAACCCTGTTTCCGGAATCATTTAACACCAGGCGTATTTGTTGTATTGTTCCCGCCGGAATATCCTGCGCAGCCAGTATAGTGTCTCTGCCTTGCCTAAACCTAAGGATATCAATAGGCCCCCCGGTTACGTTTAAGGTATGCTCACCTTCACTGGTTACTACTACCACACTTTTTACATTAAGTATTACAGCATCAAACGCGCCGGGCGCATCTGTTAACTTAACTGTCATGTGCGCCGTGGTGCCGGTGCTGGTATTGTCTTTTTTGCAGGCAAAAAGTGATACACTTAGAACTGCAGCAAATAAAAATAATTTTTTCATAGTTATATATTTAATTACTACAACCGGTTCAAAAGTAGTGCCCTATGTCCCAGAGTATCGATGAATAGCATGATTGTACCGACGAACAACAAAAAGGCCTTACAAATAGCATCTCTTATATTTCATTTATTTGAAATGATTTGTTTTCTATACAATACCCTTATTTTCTCCACCAACCTAAACACCGCAGTATTGGGTCTACCGGTTTCAACGATCCGACTGATCCGCTTTAGGTGATCCACTTTTTAACGTGGATCACCTACCATAAAAAAAGCCTCTCAACATATTGCTGAAAGGCTTTATAAGTGACCTGGGAGAGGATCGAACTCTCGACCCACTGATTAAGAGTCAGTTGCTCTACCGGCTGAGCTACCAAGTCAAATTTGATCGGGTCGCAAATATACACGCAATATGTTAGAATGCCAATGCCTTTTCGGTTATATGTTATTTAAACCATTTTAACAGCTCAAGCGCAATTAGGGCATTACTTCCTTTACCATCCAGTCTCATTTAATTCGATTTGCAAACAATTTGCAAACAACCTACTTTGCTCCCTATTATTGCATCACCTCATTTTGATAATATGGGCTATCATTTTGAAAGTATTTACTACTTGGGATACCCGGTGTTAAAATAAATGTAGTCTATGTTACAGCCAATTGAAGTAACTTTAAGTTGTATTAAGGGCAAAGGGCATTCTTTTCGCTAACGTGTTTTCATGGAAACTAAAATCACCCCATCTGCCAATGTCCTTATTATTGATGATGAACAAGGGCTTGCTGCATTAATTTCAAGAATATTAGAACTGGAAGGCTTTCACCTCTTTAAAGCTTATACAGCAAAAGAAGGCATGAAAACCTTAACATTGGAAGATATACACGTTGTTATCAGCGATGTGAAACTACCGGATATCAATGGCGTTGAATTAGTAAAACTTATAAAGGAGAAGAAACCGTATGTTGAAGTTATTAATTTAACCGCCCATGGTACTATAGCCGATGGTGTGCAGGCCATAAAGAACGGCGGATTTGATTATATCACTAAAGGGGATGATAATGACAAGATCATCCCACTGGTTTATAAGGCCGCCGAGAAAGCGCAGTTTCAACTCCGGGTGTTTAACCTTGAAGCACGTATAACGGGTAAGTACAGCTTTGATCATATACTTGGTAAATCAAAAGCTATACACGAGGCTATTGAGGTTGCAAAGAAAGTAGCACCGACCGACACTACAGTATTGTTATTAGGGGAGACAGGCACAGGTAAAGAAGTATTTGCAGAATCTATTCATTACGAAAGCAGCCGGCGCTTGCAGCCATTTGTAGCTGTTAATTGCAGTAGTTTTCCGTCAGAGTTATTAGAAAGCGAGTTGTTTGGTTATAAAGCCGGGTCATTTACAGGTGCGCTAAAGGACAAAAAAGGCCTGTTTGAGGAAGCAAATAACGGCACTATATTTTTAGATGAGGTAGGCGAAATGAGCCTTGAACTACAGGCCAAGCTACTTCGCGTA
>JACMRC010000018.1 GCA_014376655.1 Mucilaginibacter sp.
TATTTCGACCCTTGTATCATTATCTCATCAGCAGGTATGCTGGAGGGTGGGCGTATACAGGATCACCTGTTTTATAATATCCAGAATTATTACTGTACTATCCTGTTCATCGGCTATTGTGCCAAGGGTACATTGGGACACCGTTTATTACGCGGCGACTCAATAGTACACATCAAGGACCGCGATTTGGCTGTGTACGCCACCATTAAACAAACCGACGTACTGAGCGCCCACGGCGACCATGAAGACCTTGTAAACAACATTAAAACACAGGATAAGGCCAACCTTAAAGGCATCTACCTGGTACACGGCGAAGAAAGCAGCATGGAGTTATTGGCAGATAGTTTGACAGCGGATGGGTATCCAGTTACTATTCCGGAAAAGGGAGTAAGCTACATGCTGTAGCACACTAATTTCACGAATTAATTTACACGAATTTCACGAATTAGAAGTGCGAAGTGAAAGCAAAAAAAAATCGAATCTCACAATTCGTGAAATTCGATTCAATTAGTGACAATTAGTGTGAGGTATTATTTCTTAAAGTGACCAATAATTAAACTGGCCAACTCTACCCCTATGCGTTCCTGTGCTTCGTTGGTAGCGGCGCCAATGTGCGGGGTTAATGATATTTTTGGATGAGATAAGATCTCGGCACGTGGCGTTGGTTCGTTATCAAACACGTCTAATGCCGCGTATGATACCTGGCCGATGTTCAGTGCGTCGATCAGGGCTAACTCGTCGATCAATCCACCACGAGAGATATTGATCAACTGTACACCTTTTTTCATTTGCGCCAATTCTTCGGCACCAATTAAGGCTTTGTCGATGAATGGCGTATGCAGGGTGATGAAATCAGCAGTTTTGATGATCTCATCTAAAGTTGAAGTTTTAATGGTTACGTTAACTTTAGTACCGCCGGTACCTAAAGTAATCTCTACCTCCGGATTGAACGGAAACAGATCATAAGCGATCACATCCATACCAATACCGATAGCGATCTTTGCAACCTCGCGACCAATACGGCCGAAACCTACAATACCTAAAGTTTTACCGCGTAGTTCGATACCTTTAGCGTAAGCTTTTTTCAGATCGTTAAACTTGATGCCGCCATCAACAGGCATTTTGCGGTTACTGTCATGCAGGAAACGCACGCCGGTGAACAATTGCGCAACAACCAGCTCGGCAACTGATAATGATGATGAAGCAGGAGTGTTATAAACACCTACGCCTTTTTCTTTAGCGTATTCAACATCAATATTATCAACACCAACACCACCACGGCCAATAAGCTTAAGGTTAGGGCAAGCGTCAATTAATGCTTTACGCACTTTAGTTGCGCTGCGCACAGTAATGGCATCGTAGTTTTGTAATTTAACAGGTAATTCATCCTGTGGTATATTGTTAGTATCAACCTCAAATCCGGCATCCTCTAACATTTTTTTACCGATAGGATCTATCCCATCGTTAGCTAATATTTTGATCATGTTATTTTGTCATTAGTCATTAAGTCATTGGTCATTGGGTCACGCTCGCCATACTAATGACTGATGGCCATTGACCAATAAACTAACTATTTATTTTTCTCTGCAAACTCTTGCATCGCTTCAATCAGCACGTAAATGCTGGTTATTGACAATGCATTATATATTGAAGCACGGAAACCACCAACACTTCTGTGGCCCTTAATGCCTACTATACCTTTTTCGTCGCATAGTTTCAGGAATGATTTTTCCAATTCAGGGTTTTCCATCACGAAGCAAACGTTCATATCCGAACGATCTTCAACCGCGCAAACTGCTTTAAAAAGTGGGTTACGGTCAATTTCTTCGTATAGCACGTGTGATTTTGCTTTATTTTCTTTAGCAAGCGCTTCAATACCGCCTTTTGATTTTACCCAGTTTAGCGTAAGCATAGAAACGTAGATAGCAAATACCGGTGGCGTATTATACATTGAACCACCTTCTATTTGTACCTGGTAGTTTAACATAGCAGGGATCTTGCGATCTGCTTTACCTAATAGCTCATCCTTAACAATAACTAAAGTTGTACCTGCGGGACCCATGTTTTTTTGTGCGCCGGCGTATATGATACCAAAATCGGCAACATTAATTTCGCGGCTAAAAATATCCGAAGACATATCGCAAACAACAGGTATCGGCGATGCAGGGAACTTATGCAATTGCGTACCATAAATAGTGTTGTTTGATGTTAAATGCAAATATGCCGCATCACTTGGTATGGTATAATCTTTAGGGATATAAGTAAAGTTAGCTTCTTTTGAAGTTGCGATAACGTCAACCTCGCCAAAAAACTTAGCTTCTTTTAACGCTTTGTTAGCCCACACGCCCGATTCAACATAAGCTGCTTTGCCGGTTGATGGCAGCAAGTTATAAGGCACCATTGCAAACTGTGTGCTTGCACCGCCTTGTAAAAACAATACCGAGTAACCTTCCGGAACCGCTAATAACTCTTTAACTAATTTTACGGCTTCATCTAAAACCGCCTCAAACTCGGGCGAGCGGTGCGAGATCTCTAAAAGAGATAAACCGATGCCATTAAAATCAACAACCGCGGCTGCTGCTTGCTTTAAAACTTCATGAGGTAAGATGCCTGGACCGGCACCAAAATTATGTTTCATATATGTTGAAAATTGGTTTTCTGCGCCACATCGAATTAAGAACTTCGTATTTTGCTGCGGCAAAGGTAATTAATCTGACAAAGTTTATGGACTTTATTTGCATTTATTTTAAAAAATACAAATGTTTTATAAAATCAGCTTTTTAGGCGATGATATTGAATAAAATGAAAATAAAGGCACTATTTAAATTACGATTGTAATAAAAATCAGGCGTGTTTAAGGGTTGAGATCATGGCCGATGGATTGGCCGCCGCGAACACTGCGCTACCTGCCACCAATACATTTGCCCCTGCCGAAAACAACTTTCCGGCATTGTTTTGATCAACCCCGCCGTCAACTTCAATAAACAGGTTAGGCTTATGCTCGTCTGCCAATTTTTTAACCTCGGCCACTTTTTTGTAGGTATTCTCTATAAAATGCTGTCCGCCAAATCCGGGGTTTACAGACATCACCAGCACGAGGTCCAATTCGCCAATAATATCAACTAACATAGCAACAGGTGTATGCGGGTTAATGGCCACTCCTGCCCTGCAGCCGGCTTCTTTAATTACCTGTACGGTACGGTGTAAATTTGGGCAAGCCTCAAACTGTACGGTAATACCCGCTGCGCCTGCGGCTGCAAAGCGTTCGATGTATCTATCAGGGTCGACAATCATTAAATGCACGTCTAACGGCTTTGTAGCGTGTTTATACGCAACCTCGGTAATTGGGAAACCAAATGATATATTAGGCACAAACAACCCGTCCATAATGTCCACATGGATCCAGTCGCCCTCGCTTTTGTTAAGCATTCCGATATCGCGTTGCAGGTTACCAAAATCGGCAGATAAGATGGATGGGGAAATTAGATGGTCATTGGTCATTGTGTCGTTGGTCATTAGTTGTTGCAAATATATTAATTGTATGGAATTGTAAGGATTTTTTTAGCAATGGAGAAGGGCCGTCATCCAATGACTAATAACGTAATGACTGATGACAAATATCAATCACAGTTAAGTAGCAAATCATAATATTTCTTCATCAGCACCACATCGTAATTAACTAACGAATTGTAGGCTTCGGTAACCAGTTCGGTTAAAATAGACGCACCAAGTTGCCCGCCACCATTGGGGATGGAGTCGTAATAGGCAATCAATTCTTTCACCCTTATAATTTCATACAATAATAACTGCACTAAATCGGAATGGGGCCCTGCCGGTTTGCCCGAATTATTGTTGCTATTCAGAAAATCTAAAGGGTCATTTGGTGTAGATGTCATTTTTCAATTCAGATCGGCCTTTTAGCTTTTTATCAACACTATAACATCTGTAAATATCAAAAAACCACTTTTTGTTTTAAAAAATAAAAAACAATTAAAACAAAATTTCGATTAAACAGTAAAGGCCTTATTTCTAAGGCCTTTACTGTTATAAATTATATTAAAAATTAATTAGCTGCATCCGGCTTAGGTAATAAAACTTTACGCGAAAGTTTCAATTTACCTTGCTTGTCAACATCTAATAATTTAACACGTACTTCGTCACCAACTTCAAAAATTCCGTCCATGGTTTCAATACGTTTGTGGTCTATTTCAGATATGTGCAGCAAACCGTCTTTACCCGGCATAATTTCAACAAATGCACCAAATGGCATAATTGATTTTACTTTACCTTCGTATATTTCACCAACTTCTGGTTTAGAAGCGATGTTTTTAATACGGGTAACAGCTTTGTCAATTGCTTCTTTGTTATCAGCAAATATTTGAACTACACCCTGGTTGCCAACTTCCTCGATAGAGATAGTAGCACCGGTTTCGCGTTGCATTTCCTGGATGATCTTGCCACCAGGTCCGATAACTGCACCAATAAACTCTTTGTCGATACGGATGGTAACGATACGCGGAGCGTGTGGTTTGTAATCTTCGCGAGGCGCGGTCATGGTTTTAGCCATTTCGCCTAATATGTGTAAACGACCATCTTTAGCCTGGTTTAACGCGTTGGTTAAAACTTCGTATGAAAGACCGTTTATTTTCAAGTCCATTTGTACAGCAACAATACCATTTTTGGTACCTGTTACTTTAAAATCCATATCACCTAAGTGATCTTCGTCACCAAGGATATCAGAAAGGATAGCATATTTAGTACCCATTTCGTTAGTGATCAATCCCATCGCGATACCAGATACCGGGTTGGTAATTTTGATACCTGCATCCATCAAAGCCAATGTACCGGCACAAACCGTAGCCATTGATGATGAACCGTTAGATTCCAAAATATCAGAAACGATACGGATAGTATAAGGATTTGCATCCTCGGCAGGTAATACACGTTTTAATGAACGCATAGCCAAGTTACCGTGACCGATCTCGCGACGGCCAGCACCCCTGTTAGGACGAACCTCGCCGGTTGAGAAACCCGGGAAATTGTAGTGTAACAAGAATTTTTGGTAACCATTAATGAACGCGCCATCAATCATTTGCTCATCATCCTTAGCACCTAAGGTAACTGATGTTAATGATTGGGTTTCGCCACGTGTAAATACAGCCGAACCGTGAGCAGCCGGTAAATAACCTACTTCGCTCCATATAGGGCGGATCTGGGTAGTTGTACGTCCATCTAAACGTTTGCCTTCATCTAATACAAGGTTACGGATAGCATCATACTCAACATCATGGTAGTATTTTTTAGCTAATGATTTAGTGATATCATCTATCTCGCCTAAAGTAGCTATGTATTCATCGCGTACTGCTTTAAATTTAGCACCACGCTCGTCTTTGCCAGAAGCTTCGCCTGCAATAGCGTAAACTTTATCGTAAGTAGCAGCATAGATAGCTTTTTCAAGCTCGTCATTGCTGTGCTCATGGCTATAAGTACGTTTTTCGGTTTTATTCAATTCAATGGTTAACTCTTTTTGAGCTAAACACTGTATTTTAATAGCAGTGTGTGCAAATTTAATAGCTTCAACCAATTCAGCTTCCTGGATCTCGGCACTTTCGCCTTCAACCATGTTAATATCATGCTCGCTACCTGCTACTATAAACTCTAAAGTTGCAGTTTGCAATTGGCTTAAGGTTGGGTTGATAATTAATTTACCATCAACTTTAGCTACACGCACTTCTGATATAGGGCCGTTAAAAGGAATGTCAGAACAAGATAAAGCAGCTGATGCAGCTAAACCTGCCAAACAATCAGGCATGATATCTTTATCAGCTGATATTAATGATATCATTACTTGTGTGTCCGCATGATAATCATCCGGGAACATTGGGCGTAATGCACGGTCAACCAAACGCGAGATCAAAACCTCGTAATCTGATAAACGGGCCTCGCGGCGTAAAAATCCACCGGGGATACGACCGGTAGCAGCGTATTTTTCTTGATAATCAACAGAAAGAGGTAAAAAATCAATACCTTCTTTTGCTTCTTTTGATGAAACTACAGTAGCCAATAACATGGTATCACCCATTTTTATTACTACGGAGCCATCGGCTTGTTTGGCCAGTTTTCCTGTTTCGATCTCGATGGTGCGGCCGTCACCTAAATCGATTACTTTCTTAATTATGTTCATCTTTTTTGCGTTATGATGCGCTTTTCATCTTTTAGAGCGCACCGGGTTTTATAGTGTGTAATATTTGTTTTCAGAAAGTAAAAAAGCCGTCCCCTAAAATGAGACGGCTTTTTATAAAAAATAAGTTTAAGTTACTTAATGATATCCCTAAGCGCTAACGCTTTGATGATAGCACGATACCTTGAAATATCTTTTTTGTAAAGGTAGGCCAACAATCCGCGGCGTTTACCTACTAATTTTTGCAGTGATAATTGGGTTGAAAAATCATGTTTGTTTTTTTTCAAGTGCCCTGTTAAATGTGCGATACGGTAAGTGAATAATGCTACCTGGCCTTCGGTCGAACCTGTGTCTGTAGCAGCTTTACCGTGTTTTGCGAAAATTTCTTGTTTTTCTTCTGTACTTAAATACATTACGTAAATAATATTAAAGCGTTAATTATTTTGTTATTTGTGGGTGCAAAGGTAATGTTTTAATTCAAAAGTAAAAAGTTAAAAATTCAAAGAATCTATTTCATATAGCGATGGGTTTAAAACCCATCGCTATGGTTGGAAAGCAAATTTGTTTTATTGCTGATAAAGAGAAGCATCTGTTTTCTTATCGCGGTAAAGAAAGGCATTGCCACCAAACACAGTAAAATGATCTCCTCTCTTGTCTTTCTCAAAAAACTCTACACGTATAACGTCTTTTCCATAAAAGCCTATAAACCCCTGTTTCATTACTCTGTTGCCATCATAAATATCCAAAGTTATCGGCTGTTGGGTAAAATCAATAGTGTACCTGAGCTTATGGATACCTTGGGTACTTGTTTGAATATAAACTGTGTTTTTATCTGCAAACGTAAACTTTTGGAATTTGGTAGTGTCTTTAAACTTACTGCCCCACACCCCTAAAATATCTTTGGAATTTGGAATGCGCATTTCTGTACCAGGCAGCTCTTTTATTCTTTTGTAAACAGCAACCTTTTTATTGCTGGTATCAGCATTTTTAGGTATCCCCCACATCATTCTAAACAAAAAGATACTATCGTTTAAAAATTTAATTTGAGGGTGTGCATACCTGGGGTGTTTACGAGTTGGATCAACAGTATATTTAAATTCCACAATATCCTTATTAACCTTGGCCGAATAGTTCATTCTGTTATAAATAAAACCATCTGATGCTAAAAATGCCCCGGTAGAATCGGTCAAAAAAACTATGTTAGAAGCTTTATTTCTCGTTGATTCCCATCGGCCCAAAAGATTTTTTGAGGTGTATTGCTGAGCATAAATAGCCCCCGTAGTAACTAATAAAATTAAGATGATAAGTATTCTTTTAGCCATGCGATAGTTGCATTTAGGTTTCTTCAAATATAAAACGAATCTCTAAATTATCAACCCCCTGTAGCTATCTCAATCAAAACATCCTGATAATGAAAATAAAAGCCAAACGTTTTACTATGTACATAACAGCAGGCATTTTGATTATATAATATTCCGGATATGATAAACTGAACTAACATCGCACTTTATATAAAGGCATCTTAATGCTTTTTTACACGGAAAATTGTTGTAAAAAAACGGCGCAAGATATAATTGGGATATTATTAAAGGGATGCAGCACCAGCAAATCCAAATCGCCGGTTACAATACAAGATGCCTCGGCGGCTATAGCTAACTCAAGAAATTTATTATCCCTTAAATCCCGGCAGGCTGTACCCTTTCTTTAGGCTCTACAGCCAATGCGTTTGAAATAATATTTTCAACAAATGAGAGGCGTGTTTCTAAAGAAACATATTTTTCAAACTTACTCCTCGAAAATATGTCCAAATATTCGTGAGCTATTTCGGCAGAAACAAGCAAGGTCCCTGTTTGCCTGGCTTTTTTCAATGCTAAACCTGGTGTTGATTCTTCATTCAGCAATGCA
>JACMRC010000019.1 GCA_014376655.1 Mucilaginibacter sp.
CCATACGCGATAAGCTTGGCTATCATAGGGTCGTAGTAAATCGGGATCTCCATCCCCTGCTCAAATCCATCATCTACACGGATACCGGGGCCTTTGGGGGTTACATAAGTTTGCAGGGTGCCAATATCCGGCAGGAAATTATTAGCCGGGTCCTCGGCATATACCCGCAGCTCGACTGCGTGGCCTTTTATTTTCAAGTCCTCCTGTTTAAAGCTGATAGCTTCGCCCCTTGCAATTTGTATTTGTTCTTTTACCAGGTCAATGCCTGTTATCAACTCGGTTACCGGGTGTTCCACCTGTAGGCGGGTGTTCATCTCCAGGAAAAAAAAGTTAAGTTGCTCATCCATTATAAACTCAACCGTGCCAGCTCCGGTATAGTTAACAGACCGTGCCACATCAACAGCACACTTACCCATTGCCTCGCGGATCTCGGGTGTTAATACACCCTACGGTGCTTCCTCAATCACTTTTTGGTGTCGGCGCTGCACCGAGCAATCGCGTTCAAAAAGGTGTACGATATTCCCGTGCGTATCGCCCAGCACTTGTATCTCAATATGTTTGGGCGATGATACATATCGCTCAATAAAAACAGAACCATCACCAAACGCCGATGTAGCTTCTGACACGGCTAACTGCATTTGTTCTTCAAAATCGCCTACGGTATCTACTATCCGCATACCTTTGCCACCACCACCGGCAGCGGCTTTTATCAGGATTGGGAAACCAACCTCGACAGCGCGTTTCTTGGCTTCGTTAACATCGGTTATGGCTTCTTCGGTACCGGGCACCATGGGGATATCGTATTTCATGGCTGCGGCCTTTGCCGATAGCTTATTACCCATTATCTCCATAGCCTCGGGGGATGGGCCTATCAGGATCAATCCCGCCTCGCGTACCTGGCGGGCAAACGCAGCATTCTCGCTTAAAAAACCATAACCGGGATGGATACCTTGCGCACCGGTTTGACGGCAGGCATCAATAATTTTATCGCCAACTAAGTATGATTGATTAGATGGTGCTTCGCCAATAAATACGGCTTCATCTGCATAACGTACATGCAGGGCATCCCTATCAGCAGCCGAGTAAACGGCTACCGTCTTAATCCCCATTTCGCGCGCCGAGCGCATTACTCTTAAAGCTATTTCGCCCCTGTTGGCGACCAATATTTTTTGCATAACTAACAAATGTAGCAGATTTGTTTAAACCATATAGTCATCCGTATTTTTTTGAATTTATTAAATATTGTAACTTTTATGATACACTTTTATAAAAGTGCTTTTTTTGTAAAACCTTTGATTGTATACACATGTTAAAAATTATAATCCCTAATTATTTATATGTATAAAGCAACAAAACCATTGTCGTGGTTTAACAATAAAGTTAGAACCAAGGATGATCTTCAATTCATATCGGTGGTGCTCTTTATAATTTTTATACTAATCACCAAATGCTATATGGCGTTTTCGCCCGAAGCGAAAGCTAATGCATTTAAATATAAAAATACGCAACAATTTATCGCACCAATAGTAAACAGCTGCTGTAAAAAAGAAAACAATTTATACATGAATAAGGCTTGTTGCGGCAAAAAATCTATATTAAAGTGCTGTAATAATACCGGTCTCTAACAGAGAGGCAATCATCCTACATAAAAAAAACCGCTGACAGTCAGCGGTTTTTTTTATATCGTGTTTTTAATATTACTATCCTTAAGCAGGCATTAACGACCAGCACCTTGTGGTTTTGGCTGACCAGCAGGAGCACCACCTTGAGGCATACCCGGACCACCTTGACCAGGACCGCCGCCGCCACGTTTTGGCCAGGTTGTTTCTTCTAAGTGAGCTACCCCACGGTGGCAAGTGTAGCAATTTACACTACCCAATTTAGCTACACCGATAGAATCTTTATCGCCGCTTTTGAAATATTTTTTATTGATCTTGGTTGCCATTAAATACATTTCGCGGGCCATTTTTTTCTCTGGTTTGGCATCGCTGGCAAAATCCATCTTTTTGGTTTCATCATTACGTGCATGGCAAAAATTACACCTAACACCTAATGATGACGCCCACTGACCCATTACCTTTTCAAGGTCTTTATGCGAAATGTGTTTTGGTAATACTTTAAGGTTTACCGCTTTTTCATCTTCTTCCTTTTGTTGTATCAAGGTCATTGATGCTAAAAGGATAACAGTTGAAAGTAAACATATTGGAATTAATAACTTTTTATTGAAACGCATAATTGTCATATTTAAGTCATCGAAAATAACTCATTATTTTGAATGTTGCAACATTATTATTTCAGTAATATTAATATTACACATCAAAAAGTTTAACTAACTCATCGCTTAACGCCCATAGTTTATTACGCGCGTTTGTATCATTTGCAACTTCGGCAGCTTTCTTTACTTTTTTCTTATAAAAATACTGGCCGCTTTTTGCTTCCAGCTTTGGCGCAGTTGCCAGGTAGATAGGTGTTTCGGCACCTCTTTCCGGGCTGATCATAAACGGTGTAGCCAACGAGAAGAAGAATTTTATAAAGCCCGTAAGCTTTGAATTAAAGCTGGTTTTAACCACGCCCGGATGCAAAGCATAAGCTGTAATACCTGTATCGGCATACCGTTCGGCTAATGATTTGGTGAAGTAGATGTTAAACAGCTTGCTATTGCCGTACGCCTTTATAGCTTTGTAAGTATCCGGATTTTGCAGATTATCAAAATCGGGTTTACCAGCTTTATGCAGATCAGAACTTAGGTTGATAATGCGCGCGTGCCCTTTCTGCAACAAAAGCATTAAGCGTTTGGTCAACAAAAAATGCCCCAGGTGATTGGAGGCAAACGTCAGCTCAAACCCATCTTTAGTTAAGGTAAAATCATTAAACATACCGCCGGCGTTATTTATCAGCACGTTTATGTTAAACAGTTTGGCGGTTAATTCATCGGCGGCTTTTACAACGGTAGCTAAATCGGTAAGGTCGCAGTAAATAATATGGATCTCCTTATTACCTGTTTCGGCAATCAGCTTTTTTTTAAGTCCCTCGCCTTTAGCAACATTCCGCACCAATAAATATAAAGCATGTCCTTTTTTCGCCAACGCCGTGGCCGTTGCCTCGCCAATGCCCGATGTTGCCCCTGTAATTACTGTTGTAGTTGTGGCCATGTTGTTAAATTATGTTAAAGTTAGGCTATATATTAAAGTTTTTTGAAAATATATTTGTACAATTACGAACAATTCGTAGATTTACGAAACAATCGTAGGAAAGATGGAAAAACTATCAGTACAAGAAGAAGAAGCAATGCAGGCTGTATGGCAATTTGGCGAAGGTTATATCAAAGATTTTTTGGACATAATAGCCGAGCCAAAACCGCCCTATACCACCCTGGCATCGACCATAAAAAACCTGGAACGCAAAGAGTTTGTTACCGCAAAGAAAATGGGAAATTCGTTCCGCTACAAAGCAGACATTAAAGAAGAAGAATATAAAAAACGTTTCATGAGCGGCTTTGTAAATGATTATTTTGAAAACTCATACAAAGATCTTGTTACGTTTTTCGCTAAAAATAAAAAGATAAGCGCTACCGAGTTAAAAGAGATAATTAACCTTATTGAAAACCCTAAATCATGATAGCCATGCCAGCATTA
>JACMRC010000196.1 GCA_014376655.1 Mucilaginibacter sp.
AAAATCTGTCAACCTATTTTAGGACGATTCATATATTAAATATTAGTTGTAGATGAAACTACCATCACCTCTGCGTTGCATGTTTTTGCCATTACGCTGTGGCCTGCCGCTCCATTTTTGCAGGTTAAGGCGTACACCAACCATGAAGTACCTACTTGATGTGTTTGAAAGCGTATTAGTTACCCCACCGTCCTCTGCAATATCCCTGCGGATAAAGCTGTTTTGATATAGCAAATCGTACACATCAAATGTTACTACAAGGTTTCTCTTCTCCAAAAACTCCTTTTGGAATCCCATATTTACTATAAACGGATTAGTTGCCCCTACAATACCCGATACAAAGTTTTTAGAAGCACTGTAGTTAACCTGGTAAGTTTTTCTAAAATACATTTTACCATTAATAGCTAAACTGGTGGTTGTATACTGTGATGCTATAGCCGAACGTGAAGTAGCGAAAGACCGGGTCAGATTATAGCCGATGTAGGGATTTATCTCGATGTTATCGTTAGGGTTTATACGCGGGCCAAAACGATAGTCAAAATTCCACCTGGTGGTGTGGTACAATATGTTATTGCTCATTGCAGTATTGTAGCTGTAGTTAATACCTCCGTTTAACGATAGATTGTAACGTCTATCATCAAGTTGTTTTGAAAAACTATAACCGCCGCCGTATGAGTGCGACCCGCCCAAATTGATGAAATTTGTTTGGTTGATGTTCCTGGTTATTGCCGGTTTAGCAGGCGAGCCCGGGTCAGTGCCTGACGGCGGAACGGCAGGGACAGCAGGGGTTGTTACACGAATGTTGATGTTGTTTGTGGTAATTTTATTATCGTAGAAGTTAGCGTAAGCGCTAAGTGATACATTAAATCGTGAGTTCGCTATATAATTATTGTAATTAGAATTAATAGAGTGATTAAAACCGGGGTTAAGATCAGGATTACCAACAACTATATTGTTAGGGTTCGACCTGTCTGTAAATGGTTGGATTTGTTGGAAGTCCGGGTCTACGTTTCCTCCGTTATAATTTAATTGGAAACGCTGCGTCCTTGTCCATTGATAGGCGAAACGAAACGCCGGCACTACTCTAAATGTCGACCGGGAAGACGCTTCATTTTGCCCGCTGGTAACATTAAGTTTTGTACCCGACAAGTTATAGCCAATGGCTGTTACACCCAGTGATAACGTGACCTTTTTACCATCATAACGGTAATTACCTGTATAACGTCCCTGGCTGGTTGTAAAACCATAAACATTACTTAGGTCATTACGAAGAGCCAATTGTTTGGTTATAGGGTCGATAGCATATTGTAAGGCCTCGGCATTGTTGTCAGATTTGCTTAGGTCTGCCGTGAAATCCAATAATGACAATTCGCCTAATGGTTCGGTATAACTTAACCTGCCCGAATAAGATTTATTATGATTGTTTCTTTTGCTCAATACATTTATCGTCGAGTCGCGTATAAAATTGTTCCGGGTGCTATCAGCATAAAATTTATACAGCCTGTTGGAACCACCATCTGCCTGCGATTTGGAGTTTGAGAAGTTAAACGACGCAGATATGTTGCGTTTAGGTTTCATGAATTTATGCAGGAAGAAAGTATTGATGTTATAGCTGCTATTTTCGTTATAGTTATAGCCGGAACCATCACTAATCTGGTGCTGAAACAGTGAATTTCCTAACGTATCCCTGAAATCGTCTGTTTGGTCCCGGCGGAAGGTTCTTGCGTTATTTGAATGCGACTTTCCGAATGACGGTGTCACCTGCAAAAAGTTATTCTTCGCGCTATCAAGGTCTATCTTTATCTGGAAATGGCCATTATACCCCCTGCTGCTATTGTTGTTGCTGCCCTGCTCGTCAAAATATCTTACACCTAAGGTTGTTGGATCATTGCCCCATTGGTGATTAATCGAATTATTATTATTGAAGTCATACGAAAAACCGCTGTTTACCTCTACTTTTTTGCTCCACTGATCGGTATAACCTATTTCAGGCTTACCGGACATGGTTGTACCCGGATTGCCACCGCCGATACCATCAACCGTGCTCCTGATATTACCGTTAACGCTGATAACCTGGTTAGCGTTAATGCGTGTGCCGGATAGCCCGAAATTATATCGGTCATTATTACCTGCCTGGGCAACAAGGCGTCCCTGCATACCTACAGAACGATCTGGTTTAGTAGTGATGTTTAATATTTTTTGAGGTAAGCCGGTTTTAATACCTGTACGCGCAGCCTGGTCGCCGTAGTCATCAACTATCTGTATTTTTTCAACAATGTCTGCCGGTAAGTTTTTAAGTGCTTGCGCTACGCTACCACTGTTAAAGGTTTTACCATTTAATTTGGCCTGTACAACGTTTTCTCCTTGGTGTATCAATGAACCATCGTTGCCAACTTCCATGCCTTCCATTTTCTTTATTAATTCGTCAAGTGTAGCGTTAGCACGTACTTTATAATCGCTGGCGCGATATTCAACTGTATCAGTTTTATATACTACACTTGGCGTACCGTTGATGGTAACTTCGTTAAGTTGGTTGGTTGTTGGCTTTAAAGTAATTGGTTCTAAAATTATTTTTTTAGACTGGTCATTATTTAGATACTTTTTAACAAAGGTTTCAGACCCTAAATATGTAACCGTAACATTAAAAATGGCCTTTTTTACATTCTTGATAACGAAGATTCCATCTTCATTAGTAGCAGTTCGTATAGTGTCAGATACAGATTTCAAAGTCACCAAGGCACCAATTACAGTTTCGCCTTTGTCGTCTTTAACAACACCACTTACCTCACGAAAAGGCAGGGGTGGTTGTACCATCGGCACAGGTTTGTTTTGAGCTGATACTTTAAGCGTTAGAGATATTAATAATAATATAGCAAATAAAATTTTTTTCATATAAAAAGTAGCGTATATAAGGGTATTATGGGGTATGTTATTTTTTAGCTAAAGTGTATTTAGCCCAAAAATCTGTAGGCGCTATAAGGTCCTGATAATCAATGTTGGATCCGCGACCACCTCCGCCTCCGCCGCGATTTCCACGCCCGCCGCCACCTCCTCCACCGCCACCAAAGCCGCCGTTGGTTGGTGCAGGGATGCCGCTAAGCATTATCTGGTAAGCAAATTCTTTTGGGTCGGTAGTCGATAAGCCTAAAGCTTTAAGCGGGATAGCCATTTCGCAGGTCATCATGCCTTGCTCATCATAACCTACAAGGGCTTTTATACTATACTCGTTATAGATAGATATTAATGTATCAGTAATCTCTTTAAAGCCTAATACTTTAATCTCTTTTGCAGCTGCTATAAATTGTTTATGCGCCTCTTCGGTCATCGCTTTAATTGCCGAATCTGATAGGTTAGTATTGTTTCTGTTACCACCAATGCCACCAAAACCGCCCCTTTGGCGACCACCACCACCACCGCGTCCGCCACGGTTTACAACAGGGTAGGTAACACTAAATGCATCCTTATCGCTTTTTTTATCGGCAGTGTTTATGTTTAAAGTTATACCACCTGCCGCTATTTTAGCACTGTTAGTGGCATCGCCTGATTTTGCAACCAGGTACAGATATTTTTCGTCGTTTGCTAAGGTGTAGTATAGCTTAACCGACTTGTTATAAGCCTGGAAATTACCTTGCCATTCGGTTAAATTACCGTCAATTTTAACATTAGGTACAGCCAATACACTATTTGCTTGTACTGTTTTCAATTTATCCTGAGCAAATGTTTGCGAGATACAAACGCCAAGTAAAAGCGATAATAGAATACTTTTTTTCATCTTCTTTTATATTTAAAATTGATTGACGGTGAAATTACGACGAAGTTTAGTTGTATACTTCAATGTATTATAATTGTTGCTTAAATGTCATGCAATTGTTGCACAAAACCAGGCCTGGGACTGGTATATACTTGATCTATGAAACAAGAAATTATTATTTCAGCCACTAAATCAGCCGATTAAAAGAACAACAAAAACTCTTTTAAAAAATATTTGCAGCGGCGATTTTAAATCCTACCTTTGCAATCCCAATCGGGATGTAGCGTAGCCCGGTATCGCGCCACATTTGGGATGTGGAGGCCGCAGGTTCGAATCCTGCCATCCCGACACCAGCGATACCAAACAAGTGTCAAAACCCTCTAAATTTATGAATTTAGAGGGTTTTTTCATTTATTTTAAAAAATTTCATACCAAAGAACCCCAAAGAACACCAAAGTTCTTATGCCCTATTCTGCACCCTGTTTTTTATTCGTAGAATTGATCGATGCGTTTTACGGGCAGTTCTTATTGATTTGCCTGTAAACTATTTGTAAGTGTTTAATCCGTTTTGAACAAGTCATCAATTTGTACTTGACGGAAAATTATATCAAATGAGTTTAAAAGAGAACAAATCGTATGAAAACAACAAATTCATTCAGCCACAACTTTTTTCTTAAAAAAGACAAGGCAAGCAAAGGAAACGCGCCGCTTTACGTGCGGGTTACTGTTAACAGGAAGTTTGTAGACATTTCTTTAAAGCGCCGGATAAAAATTAGTTCCTGGAATCATGAGTTGCAAAAGCTTGAAG
>JACMRC010000197.1 GCA_014376655.1 Mucilaginibacter sp.
GATTTAGGAAAAGGATTGCACAGATTTGTGTGATCCTTTTTTATTTGAAATAATCGTCAACTACCTCCACCAGTTCATCGGTGATCTTTCCATTTGTAGCAATAAGCTCTCTTGTATCCAGTACTTCATCGCCACCGCTAAAGTTTACTATCTGCCCTCCTGCCTGGCGCACTATAACAATACCCGCGGCAACATCCCAAGCGTTTAGGTTATATTCATAAAAAGCATCAAAACGTCCGGCGGCAGTATAACATAGATCAACAGCAGCCGAACCTAAACGGCGTAATCCGTGGCAGTTCTTCATCAAATAAGTAAACAGGTTTATATATTGCTGCTGTTTGCCAAAATCATTGTAAGGGAAACCGGTCGCAATTAAACTATCGGCAACCTTTGGCGCTTTGCTTACGTGAATTTCTGTACCGTTTAGATATGCAGGCGAACCTTTCCAGGCGTAGAAACACTCGTCAAGGTTTATCTCATAAACCACGCCCAATACCAACTCGTTATATTCTTTAAGCGCTATACTTACCGAATATGAAGGTACGCCATGGATGAAGTTAGTAGTACCATCCAACGGATCAATGATCCAGTTATACTGCTCCGCAATATGGGTTTTGGTTTGTTCTTCGGTTATAAAACCGGCATCGGGCAATACCTTCTCTAAACCTGCAACGATAATCTTTTCTGCAGTTTTATCAACGTAGGATACCAGGTCGTTAAGACCCTTGTATTCTATATTGTCAACGTTAAAAGTTTTTCTTTCCTGGCGGATAAAATCGCCGGCTTGTTTAGCAATTTCAATTACCTGTGTCGCTATTTGCTCCAGTTGCATGGTGGTGTCTTAATGATAGGCTGAATGAGAAGAATTTATGTACAAAAAAGCTGGCGAAGAACAAGCTTAATGCTGCACAAACACGTGCCACAGGAGGATACATACCCAATGACCTGATAAAAATATCTAATAAAGTAAGGTTGGCAAAAAAACCAATTATAGCTACCGATACAAAACGGACAAACTGTTTAGCCGGCGACGATTCTGATTCATTAAATACAATATACTTAGTAATTAAAAAATTAACCACCACGCCCATAAAGAAAGAGATTGCCAGCGATAAGGTATAATTATCAAACGTAAACCCGAAAACATTATAGATTGGACGCTCTAACAAATTATGATCTAACAAATAAAAGGCAACAATATCAACCAAAAAACCAATGCCTGCCGAAAATATAAACCGAGCCACCTGGTTATTAAAGATATTTTGCTTTAGGGATACATTAGCCATGTTTAACAGATGCTCTTTTCTGATTGTTAACTCCTGTAAATATTAAGGCTGCCCCTCCTATTACTAAACATACTGATATTAATTCGGCCTGGGTAAAAGGTATGCCGGCTACCACATATTTTGTATTCACACGGATAAGCTCAACTAAAAAGCGCTCAACACCGGCTAATATCATATAAATACCAAACATAACGCCCGGTGTTTTTATCCTGTCGCGGATACTCCATAAAAAGAAGAACAGTAAAATACATACTACCGACTCATAAAATGGGGTAGGATATACAGGCAATCTTAATTCGTTACAATACTTTCCAACGCAATCGGCAATTTTATTGCCCTGGTCTTCCATACTTACGTTATGCGGATATTTGAATGACCACATCCAATCAGGTGCCCAGCTTAACCAACCCGGTTTTGGTGCTGTATTAGGGATACCCCAATCGCCATCGCCGGCCATTTGGCAACCTATGCGGCCAACGCCATAAGCCAGCATCATACCCGGCCCACCAATATCCAGCATAGTACGTGGTGTAATGCCATGTTTGTTAGCTATGAATAAAACAGCAGCACCACCGCAAATTAATCCGCCGTAAAAAGTAAGTCCGCTAAAACCTATTAACATGCCAACCGGGTCGTTCATAAACTCGCCCCAGTTCTCTAAAGCGTTAAACAGTTTAGCACCGGCAAAACCACAAATAGCTGCCCATAAAAGTATATTCCCCATTAATTCATAAGGGTGAACTTTAACAGTTTTAGTTACCGGTTTTGGTAAAAGTTGTTTTTTATTTTCGGCGTATGCCCAATAACCAAATAATGAACCTAAAACAATGCCGCCAATAAAATTACCATGGGTAGATAAAAGGAACGTTTGCGGATCATCTATCATGGCATGGTAGTTAAATACCATGTCTAACAGTTTGTAGCCTAATACAAAACCAAATACGCAGTTACCAACTAATTCGGTAGTGGTTATGGTCGCGCCAATGGTTACTTCTTTTTCAAAAGTGTGGATATAACCCAGCTTTTCTTTACGCTTAAATTCCTGCACAAAGGCCCAATAAGCAGCCATAAAGGCAAGGGCTACAAAAAAACCAAAGGTTTGTATAGGCAACGGAATATCCCAACCGAAAAGATATTGTAAAAGAGAACTAACACTTGGAAACATAGGAAATTATTTGCTGCGAATATAGGGTTAATGTACCAGTATTTCCCGGCTTTCGGTTATATCAACGTCACCATCGGGCGAAATATTGGCAAGGCCCACAGTTTTTAATTCGTTAACTAACACAGGGTCGAATTTGGTTCTTACTTTAACATAGTTGCGGGTAAAGCCATGCATGTAGCCATCTTTAATATCGCCCTCAAACAAAACCTCCTCGGTCCTGCCCAATTGGGTTTCGTAAAAGGCACGGCGTTTTTTGTCGGATAAGATATGCAGCATCTTACTCCGCTCTGCACGAGTCGATCCGGGCACTACCCCACCCATTTCGGCGGCTAATGTATTCTCTCTTTCAGAGTAAGTAAATACGTGCAGGTATGAAATATTTAGATCGTTCAAAAAGTTGTAGGTATCTACAAAATCTTCGCGCGTTTCTGTAGGGAAACCAACTATCACGTCCACACCAATGCAGCAATCCGGCATTAACTGCTTTATTTTGGCGACTCTATCAGCATACAACTCGCGCTTATAACGGCGGCGCATACCACTTAATATTTTGTTGGAGCCCGATTGCAGCGGGATATGAAAATGCGGCACAAATCGTTTTGAAGCAGCAACAAATTCGATAATATCGTCTGTCAATAAATTGGGTTCGATAGATGAGATCCGGATGCGGTCGATACCTTCCACTTCGTCCAATGCTTTTACAAGATCAAAAAACTTAGTTTCACGCTTGGCGTTGATGATACCATAATCGCCAAGATTAACTCCTGTTAGTACGATCTCTTTTACACCTGACGCAGCAATTTGCTTAGCCTGGTCTATTACACTTGCAATTGTATCGCTCCTGCTGGCACCACGTGCCAATGGTATTGTGCAAAATGAGCAGGAGTAGTCGCATCCATCCTGCACTTTAAGGAAAGTACGGGTCCGGTCGCCAAACGAAAACGCGGGAACAAACTCATTTGCTTCAGATACCGGCTGGTTATATACTAATGCTTTAGGATTTTTAGTAAGATCTGTAATATGATCAATGATCCGAAACTTTTCGGCAGCGCCTAAAACCATATCAACGCCGGGTATTTCGGCTATCTCTTTAGGTTTTAATTGTGCATAACAACCAACAATAGTTATGTAAGCATTAGGCGATACCTTTAAGGCTTCTTTTACCACCTTTTTACACTTCTTATCGGCATTATCAGTTACCGAACAGGTATTTATAACATATACATCGGGAGTGTCAGTGAAATCTACCGTATCAAAGCCCGCATTGCTAAACAAGCGGCCAAGAGTTGAGGTTTCCGAGTAATTGAGTTTACAACCCAGTGTATAAAA
>JACMRC010000198.1 GCA_014376655.1 Mucilaginibacter sp.
TAATGAACCGCATTGGCGGCCATTGGAAACCCATTATTATGTACCAGTTAAAAGATGGCCCGCGCCGGTACAGCGAAATAAAACGCGCTATCCCTGCGGTTACCGAGAAAATGCTGATCCAACACCTGAAACAATTAGAAGCCGATAAGCTCATCATCCGCAAAGCGGAGCCTGTTGTGCCGCCCTTTGTTACCTATAAGCTAAGCGCATCAGGCGAGGCGTTGATGCCTGTCATGACTGCTATGGTTGATTGGGCGATTAAAGATAGTAAAGTATTGGCGAAGAAGTTTGAGTTGGAAGAGGTGGCAGGAGCTTAAGCTTTTATAGCTGTAAATTGAAGAGACGTAGTCTCGATCCATATATTAGCAACGGGTTTCAACCCGTTGAATTAGAAAAGTAAATGATTAGAGAACCGTAGGTTCGGCCCATATAATATGCGTCGTGCCTACGGCACTTTTGTTTGTTGGGTTTGTGTTCAACGGGTTGAAACCCGTTGCTATAATATTGGTCGAGCCGATGGCTCTTTTTTTAGTCCTGAGAAAGCCTACCCACCCGTAAAATTTACAATTATGCGTTTGAATTTGCCGGCGGATTAATCCATCTGATAATAGCCACAATTATAAACGCCGTTACAGGGGTTGTAAAAAGAGCAAGCAAAACGGTACCCCAGTAACCTAAAACGGTGTCTTTGCCATAACTGCCTACAGAATTAATAAGCAGGATCCATAAGGTTATGAATACAAGCATTAGTACTGTCAATAAAGGACTGGGCCCTACAATTGCGAAAGCGAATATCATGGCACTTATATTATTTCTTAAAGTTAGTAAATTTTAGCGTCCGTATCCCAAACCGTGGCATTGCAACATTTACATTAGTTGTTGCGGGAGCACCTTTACCCATTGTCAGTGCTTGCACCACATCGCCATTTAGCGCAACAATTTCGGCTTTATCGGCAAGGGCATCCAGCGTTATTTTTTTAGGCTGATTATCGCCTTCGGCATTAAACAGGCGCACCAGCAGATCATTACCATCAACCGTAACCGATGAAACTTCTAATCCCTTACCGGCAACACTAATTAACGACCGCGATTTTATAACACTTGGATCGGCTGATGGGTTAGTAGGTGCAGCATATGACGTTTCGGCTATCATCGGCTCGCTAAATTTATCACTTTCTGTCCATATGCCGGCTTTGTCCCATTTGCCGGCATGGGGTATAAGCGCGTAGTTCATTTCGGTAGGATATTTAAGCGTGTAGTTACGTCCCCATAAACCAACCCCCGAATATGCTATATCCAATCCTAATGGGAAATCTTCGCCATGCGCATAGTTGGTGGTATGATCAGTCAACACAGCCATTCCATAAGCGTTTTTATTATCGGTAACATCAACCCAGTTCAATACTACGTTATTTTTGATGCTATCCCAACGGGTAAAAAAGGTGTTTCCCAGCTTGCTTTCGGTGACATCAAACGGGGCGTTTTTATATACTTTTTGCCCTTTCAGGTTAAGCGGGAACAACGCCAGCAGTTTGTCACGGTCATCATAAAAAGCCTTTTTAAGCGATGTTGCTTCGTATTTACCTGTTTGACTATATGGGTTTCCAATGCCTGGATTACCTTGCCAGTCTATCTTTAAATGTACGTCTATACGTTTCCCCCCTTGTGTAAACGCTAAAACCTGGGTAAATGGATTATTGCCTACCAATCCTTTAACCTGCAGACTAACTTGCAGCGGGCCCTCAGTTAAAACAGTAACCTCGGCAGGCTGATCAACGCTCGATTTAAAGCCACCATCTTTGAAGAAATCGCCACGTAATTCATTAAAACGTCGAGGGTTGGCTTTATCAACAAACTCTTTATTGTTTAACGTTTTGCCAATAAGGCTTTCAATTGTTCCGCCTTTCGCGGGGTCAATAATGGCGGCGTAGAGGTCAGTTTCTATTTTATATTTACCATTACTTTGCTTTAAAACTTTGGCTCCGGCACTCACAACTGGTGCTTTTTTTACTATGGTATAAACATCATACCCAACGGAAGGGATATTATTTGTTTTTACCAACAGCATCGTATCTGCTAAAAACTGTGTTTGGAGTGGCTGTCCTTTGCTGTCAATAATTTGTATGTCTTTTGCACTACGATCAGGGAGCCCTACTTTAACAACTTCAGCCCGGCTAATTCCCTGGGTATTAAAAACGCGCACGTGCCTACCGCCTGGCATGTTGAAAAACAGGTAGCCCGTAAGCGTGCTAATACTATCTGCTTTTTTATTAGCTATCCCCGTCCACTTCACAACCTTGTCTGCCCAGGTATTACCCTGCCCCATGTTATAGGGTACTATCCAGCAATCATGGTGCTGCGACAGCAGCAAGCGTGTCCAGCCTTCATCCAATGCTGCTTTGGGCCAGGGCCTGCCTTTATAAACAGTGACTATAGCGGCCAGCTTTTCGGCAGTAACCAGTTTGTTTTCTGATATGCGCACCTGCTGCGCTATGCGTTGCAAGATCTGCGAACCCCAAACCAGGCTGGTTAGCACATCTTCCTGCGAAAATTTCCAGTCCTGCGTTGGTGTTTTGATGGAGTAGTTGTCTACATAATCTGTCCAGGTTTTATATTCGGTGGGTTGGTAGCCGCGGTTTCCATCGCCAACGTATGGGCCGCCTTTCCAGCCGGCATCTTGTAGGGTAAAACCGGCAGGGTGTTTTATACCGGCGGCAAAAGCTGCATTAATAAAAGCTTTACTATTGCTGTTGCCTATAGTTTCCCAGGTTGACCCAGGCTTTAAATCTTCAATAGCATAGCGCGGCACAGTTACCAGTTTTGTGCCATCCGGACCGATCCAATTTACCAACTCGCCGCCAAAAGCGCGGGTATAACCACCCCATAACGTATTAGGATTTTTAAGCGAAGCGTATTTATAGCCAAATGATTTTAAAATCTGCGGCAAGGCGCTGGTAAAGCAAGGTTCTTCGGACGAGTAGGTGGTAAACACTGCCGTTGGGAAATGCTGCCTCACGGCTTCCATACCATAAGCAAACTGGCGGATGATGCTTTCGCCGCTGATGTTGTACATGTAGCTTTGCCCGTAGGCCGGGCTTACATATTCAATACGGCGGGTGGCAATGCTTTGGTCGGCGAAGATGGCTTGCAGGTCTTTGTAGCCTTGCTCGTCTTTAGCTTTTGCCATGGCCCAAGTTTCGGGCTCAATCTCCAGGTTTATCTTCCAGTTTGGGTGTGCCTTTAACTGCGATACAATAAAGCTGGTATAATTTACCGGGTAATGCCCCCAAAAACCGCCGTGATAGCCATCAATGAAGTAAGCTTTGTCCTGCGCGATGGATGATGCGCTTATCAGCATGGAAAAACATATAGCAGTAAGTAGTTTATTGGGAATTGTAAGGCGCATGATTGCTTGATAATAGGATTCTCTAAAGTAGTGATTTTTGAAGTTAATAGATAGTGTATGCGCCTTCAAACAAAAATAGCGACAGGTTTCAAACCCATCGCTATTTTACCATCATTATTATAACGTATATTTATTTAGAGTCTATAGTTATCTTCTGCTTGCCTTTGCCATCCATTTGTATTCTGCATGAATCAATGGTGCGGTTGCTTTTTTCAAGGTAATATCTGCCGGTAAATTTCTGCGGATCGGTATGCTCGCCTTCGATGCTGCCATCTACTTTTATTTGGATAGTTTCATCATAAATGCTTTCAAGCTTGTAGTTAGATGTACGCTTGCCACCCGATCCTGGTAAGGTTTCCTCGGTGGTCCAGGTACCGCCAATGGCTATTTTTTCGGTAGGGAAGTTAATTTGGAAGGTACCAACATCAATCACCTGGAAATTTGCCGGTATGGTATGCCCGTTGGTAAATGTAAGCGGCTTTAACAGTTTGCCATATTTATCAATAATAAACTTATAGGTCGAATCAATAGTAGGTCGTATCTCTTTGTCGAATTTAATTTCTTCGGGCGTCATTTCTGCCTGCGGTTTGTCTGAAGAATACTCGTCAGAGTTGGTCACCTTCTGGTTCTTCACTTTTACAAAATCAACTTTTCCTGATAGCAGGTATGACGAATCGGGCATAACAGAATCTACCCTAAGGCTCATCCTGATGAACTCGCCTTTTTCAATGCCGTCTTCGTTCGTCGAGGTGCGATATTTAACGTCTATTCGTTGTTCTTTAGCTAACTTAAGGCTTAACGAAACGTTTTTATTGCCGCAGGATGAACCCAGCAGCGCTATAGCGCCTAAAATGTAATAGTAACTTAATTTCATAATTGGTTGGGGTTTAAATTGGTTATAGCTAAGATATAATATTGCATACTGTTTATCAAATATTTATGCCAAACCTTTACTACTAATAAAATCGCTATTTGCTTGCACTCCTTTAAAGAAACACTTAGATTTATATAAACGAAAAATTGTAATAGTTGTAGGCGATAAGTTAGGGCCGAAAGCTAATGCAGATTTTTTTGTCCTAATTATAAGCTATGCCGGTTAAGTTCAACGTTTCTGTCAAACTATACCTGTTGCTATTTATAGCAGCAGCAAGTTTAATAGGCTTGGGGCTTTATGGCATTAAGGAGTTGGCCAAAATGAACGCCAACACACAAACGCTTTACGCTGATCGTGTGGTACCGTTTCAGCAACTATCAAATGTGCGGTTTCAGTATAATACCGAGATCGTTCCAATAGCGCAAAGAGTTAAAAATCATTCCATCAGCTTTACAGAAGCCAACCGACGTATCCGCAGTGCGCAACAAGTCATCAATACTAACTGGCACGCCTATCAGCTTACCTACCTAACTCCCGAAGAAAAAGTTTTATTTAAACAAGCCGATCAATTAAAAAAACAGGTCGACGAAACTTGCCGGGAGCTGATACTGGTATTATCACGAAATGACGAAACGGCGCTAAGTGAGCTGATCAAAAAGCGATTTTCTGCCGACCCGGACCCGTATGTAGTAAAACTAACAGCGTTAATGGATCTTCAGCTAAGGGTAGGAAAGCAATTATTTAACAGCAACAATAAAATTTATAATAATACTTCTAAAGAGTTCATCTTTATAATCGCCTTGTCGTTGCTTGTCGCGGTATCGCTTTTCCTGATCATTATTAAAAACATCAAAAAGTTAATTAAAACTATCCTAAAGAGCAGTAGTATAATTAAAGAGAGCGAAGAGAAATACCAGTCGCTATTTGAGCAGGCATCAGATGCCATATATGTTTGCAACGCAAACGGTTATTTTACCAATGTAAACAATAGTATGTGCCAACTAACCGGTTACAGCCGCGATGAACTATTAAAAATGACTGTTGGTGATTTGTTAAATGCGGACCTGTTACGCCTTAATCCATTAATGTACGCCAAGGCAAACCCCGGCGATTCGATTAAAGGCGAACGAAAATTCATTCACAAAGCCGGTTGTATTGTTGACATTGAAGTAAACGGTAAAAAATTTAGCGATGACAGGGTGCTGGTAATATTACGGGACATAACCGACCGTAAAAAGATGGAAGCCGAGCTAAAAAAAGCCGAATTGAGGTTCCGCACGTTGGCCGATAAATCGATGGTGGGGATTTACATTGTACAAAAGGGCAAATTTGTTTATGTAAATCCGCGCTTTGCCGAGGTATTTGGATATGAACCAATGGAACTGATAGGTACGTTACCGGTTACGCAAATCATCCATCCCGACTATAGAAATCTGGCTAACGAGAATGTGCGCGCAAGGATGGACGACGAAAAGACAAGCGTGCATTACGAGGCAATGGGGATAAAGAAAGACGGCACCAGCAACTGGGTAGAGTTTTATGGCAGCAGGGTAGATATGGACGATGAGCCAACTATAATAGGTTCAATGATCGACATTACTGAGCGCCGGCTGGCCGAAGATGAGTTGCGCCTATCTGAACAGAAATACAAAATGCTTTTTGACAGTAGCCCCATGCCATTGTTAATGGTTGATAAAAATGACCTGTCGATAATAGCGGCAAATGAAGAAGCAACCCGGCTGTACGGTTACACTAACCAGGAACTGTTAAAAATGACAATCAGGGACATGCGCCACCCGGATGATAAGGATAAGGTTTGGGATAATTTCAAACTATCGCTTAAAACATCAAGCGATAGGGGGATATTTAAACATGTAAAAAAGAACGGGGCCGAACTGAGCGTACAGGTTATAGCACATGATATATTATTTGAAGGAAAAAAAGTGCGATTGGGCCTTTATAATGACCTTACAGAAAAAATAAAGGCAGAACAACTGCACGAAAAAACCGAAGCCAACCTGCAAACAATTTTAAATACTACCGATACAGCGTATGCCCTGTTAGACAGAAATCTTGACGTGCTGGAGTATAATAACAAAGCATTGATATTTGCGAAGAATGAATTTGGCTTTGACCCCGATAGCGGCGGTAAATTCTTCGAGCATTTACCAAATAGCCGCCGCCCGCAATTTGCCGAATATGCTAAAAGGGTATTTGCGGGCCATACAGTAAGTTATGAGGTAGCTTATAACCCGTCGGACGCGGGCGATGTTTGGTATTATGTCCGGATGTTCCCGATATCAAACAAAGACAACGAAATTTTGGGCCTGGTATTAGCCATAACCGATATCACCGAGCGTAAAAATGCCGAGCAGAGCCTGCAATCGGCCTACGACCAAATCAAGACACAAATTAAATTTATCCGCGAAATGGTGTGGAAACAATCTCATGTGCTACGTAGCCCGCTGGCTAATTTAAAGGGGTTAACCACTATATTACAGAACACACCCGATGATAAAGAAGTACTGGCGTTTATTCAAATAGAGCTTGACCGTATGGATAAAGTTTTCATGGAGATGGCCGAGGATTCATCAAACGATGAGATGAATTTTTGATAATTTCGCCTTTATCGTGCCTGTGTTTGATTTTTGTATCTTGCTTAGATAAGCAGAACAATTGCTGTTGATTAATAGAGCAACACATGAAAGAGATAAAGATTAAACGTCGGTGGACCTCAACTACTATAATAGTACTCATTCTATTGATATTTCTTTTTGGCTTTGGATGGATGAATAGCTTGGTTAGTTATAAATATGAAATACAAGACACAGTTAATGCAGGAAAAGTACTTGACGAGCACCAAAAGGAAATTTTATACTGGATCAAGTCCAGCAAAGTTGAATTAGGTTGCAGTATTCTATTATTGATTAAAGGCCGGGTTAGTTATTATGATAAGAAAACAAAAACTCCTTCCTCTCCATAACATTTTCCTTACAAACCCCTTTTAACCAACATCCGCAGTAAATAAGCGTTGATGGGTTACGGCGCAATTACTATATTTACCGCCCGTATAATACCTTAAAATTATGTTTAGCAACAAGCCCATATTTAAAATATCCGCTATAATTTTACTGCTTACCGCAGCCTTTTCGTACGCGTTTATGTTAGACGACCCGAAAAAGCCCGACGAGAGCCGCTTTACCCCGGTAACCCTTACCCGCCCCGGCGA
>JACMRC010000199.1 GCA_014376655.1 Mucilaginibacter sp.
AGCGTTAAAATATATTTAACAATTTCTGATGCATCGTCCTTGGTTAACTGCGGGTGGGCACTCATAGCATGTTCGCCCCAGTTGCCGTTACCGCCTTTAATAATTTTGGTGGCTAACAGGTCAACCGCATCTTTATTGGTAGCATATCGTTTAGCAACCTCAACAAACGCAGGGCCCAATACTTTTGTATAGGTTTGATGGCAAGCTTTGCAATCGCTTCTTGCCATTAACGCCTTGCCATAGTTATAGGTAGGGGCAATAGCCTGGTGACCCATTAAGCTTTGGCTGTTTTCTACTCTTGCTATGTAGTTGATATTTATTTTAGTTCTTTTTGGATCGATGATTTTATCTTCACGATCTTTTATAGCTACTTTATAGTTAAATGCTTGTTCGCCGGGATAAAAGAACGTACTATTTGCTTCAGTACTGATAGCAACCTGTGGCAAGGTATTACCCACTTTAATTACTTTGGTATCTGTTGATGATTTGCCACCTGCGTCAGTAACTTTTAGGGTTATTTTATACACGCCGTTTTTGCGGAAGGTATAAACCGGTGTTTCGGCAGTTGATATTAGGGTTTGGCCGTTTAATAACCACTTGTAGGTTAGCTTATCATCAGCATCATTATCAAAGCTTCTTTGGTTAAGGGTTACTTTATATGGCATTAAGCCGATGGTGTCCTGCGTTGTGATCTTAGCTATCGGCGCACGGTTACCGCCATTATAATCAACACGTACCAGGCGCGCGTCAGGGTTATCCAGCCCGTATGCCGAACCATATTCTAAAACATAGAAAGAACCATCCGGGCCAAATTTCATATCAATAGGGCGACGGAAATCACCATTGCTTTCCATTAGCTGCTCTAAGCTTGAATAATCATTATTAGCATCCATACGCACACCAAAGATCCAGCTGCGCATGTAATCGCCTGCAAATAAAACCTTGTCATAATACTCAGGGAACTTGGTTTTTGATTTAAGCGCGGCATTATAATGATAAACCGGCCCGCCAATAATGCACCTGCCGCCTTTACCCAATATCGGGAACTCGGGCGATGTATCGTAAGGGAACCAAACCAACGCTTTTTGTGCCGGTGGTAAAATCCTTAAACCGGTGTTGTTAGGCGATGCATTTTCGGGTGCGTTAACGTCAAATAGCTCGCCAACGGTTTTGGTAGTAAAATCATATTTATTGTAGGCTTTATTATCGCCCACAAAAAACGGCCAGCCAAAGTTGCCGGCTTTTTTTGCCTGGTTTATCTCGTCATAACCGCGCGGGCCTTGCTTGCCATTGGTACCGGCATCCGGGCCAACTTCGCCCCAATATAAAATTGATGTTTCAAGGTCAACAGAGATACGGTAAGGGTTACGGCAACCCATCACATAAATTTCGGGACGAGTATTGGCCTGGTCTTTTTTAAATAAGTTTCCTTCGGGGATGGTATATGTGCCGTTAGCTTCAGGGTGAATGCGCAGTACTTTGCCACGCAGGTCATTGGTGTTACCTGCCGAGCGTTCCGCGTCAAATGTTTGGCGGCCAGCACGCATATCAATAGGAGCGTAGCCTTCCGACTCAAACGGAACGGTGTTATCGCCTGTTGATAAATAAAGATTCTTGTTTTTATCCCATGCTAACCCACCACCAGAGTGCGCACTAACTTCGGCCTCTAACGGAACATCAATTATTGCTTTTTCTGAACTCAGGTCAAGTTGGTTGGTTTTACTTATCCGGTAGCGGGCAAGGCGGTTAACTAAGCCTCCGTTACTATCAGTAGAGAAGTAGAAATAAATATAATTGTTTACAGCAAAGTCCGGGTCAATGGTCATGCCTAACATGCCCTGTAAGATCTTCTCCACTGCCTTAACCGGGAATTTACGCACCAAAGCAGTTTGTTTAGTAATGGGGTTATAAGCGTAAAAATTACCGGAGCGTTCTATAAAAAACACTCTTCCATCGGGCGCTACGGCCAGTTCCATAGGCTCATTTAAATCGTTGTATAAAACGGTTTTAGTGAAGCGGTTGTCTTCGGGTTTTTTTAGGGCGGAGGTAGATGTGTTGTGCAATTTACCATTACTGGTTTGCGTAGGTTTAGGTTGGCCACTATCGGCTGTATTAAATGCAAACAATATTACCGAAACACAAACAGTAGCACATCCGGCTATTAAAGGCTTAAAGTAATTTACTTTATTCATGAAAAAAGTTTTAGTAGGTTATGGTTTTATAATAAGTTTCCTTTTACAAGTCTACTATTTTGCAACTTAACATTTAATTAAAATTGCTGTAAGATTTTCAACAACTATACTACTTGGATTTGTATACACTTAATTTATATTGATAGTTTATTAAAAAATAACGTTTTAAGATCTGCTGCTCGGTGGTGCTAACAGAGTTGTTGCCGGCATAACGGGTTACCGCAACGTTTTGATCTAAGAGGTCATAAACAGAGATCTTTAATTGCCCACGGTCTTTCTTTAACATTAGCAGGGTAACAGCCAGGTTTACAATGTTTGACGATTTTGGAAAACCTACCGCTACCTGTGGGTTAAAACTATAACCATAGCGCGCATCAAAAATTATTCGGGCGGGCCATCGTAAGCTAACATCTGTACCTACGGTATGTTTAAGTGTGGTAATCGCTGCGTAATTAACACCACTGTAGTTTGTAAAAGCCGAGTTTAACGCATAGTTTGTATTGAAACTAAGCATGGAATTATAGTTGAAATTAATGTTTTGTATTACGTTAACACTGTAGTTTGACTGCGTGCCCTCATCGGCATTCAGGAAAAAGGCGCGGTGGTTATAGTTGCCGTTAAAATTAGTACTTATGCCAATTTGCCATTTTTTAGTTTTTTTAAACTGCTTGCCCAGGTTGCCGCCAAAATAGGCGTTTGTACCGCTTCCCTGGTTTACATAGCTTTGTGTTTGCGCACCTGTTGTGCCGTCCTTTGTGGTTTTTTGTACTACGTTATTCTCTGTAAAGTTAAAGCCCGAATAAAAGCTCATGTTTAACTGGTGGTTATAGTCGTATTTAGAAAAATTGACCGATAAGGCATGTACCTTACTCGGTATTAAACCGGGATTACCTATTGTCCTATAAAAATCACTGTATTTGCGTTCTATAGGTACCATTTGGTCTATTTGCGGTTGTTGTAATCGTTCGCTGTAATCAATAGAGAAATTACGGGCATTTAGCCTGAAGATAGGGAAGAACGAATAGTAGCGCTTGCTAACATCTAACGACTTATCATCACTGAATTTATTTATCACGTATTGTAGTTCGCCGTCAAGGCCAATTCTTATGGTGAGTTTATCGGTAAACTGGTAGCTTAATAACGGGCGGATATTTTGTGTAAAAGTATTCCGGTCAAGGTTTTTGCTTAGGTTAAGCGATAACAGATCATATAAACCAGAAGGCGATCTGTCATATACAAATCCCTGGTCTGACGCAGTCATGTACCGGGTGTTTACTAAAAACTCTCCGTTTAGTTTTTTTGTGAACTGCCGATTATAAGTTTCAGAGATCCCGCCCGAGTTGTTAGCCCGGTCATTATCGCCATATCTGTCTTGTACATATGATTTGATAGATGTCACATACGATGTTACATCGCTATAGTTAAAATCGTCCGATCCATTTTTACTCAACGACAGCGTATGGTTCAGGGTGAACGAATCCCCGGGCCTTTTTAACCGCCTGTAGTAGGAGAAGTTATGCGAGAATGTATTGTTAAATACCTTGCTTGAAGTATTCCCCGATGATTTAGCCAGCTTACCTTGCGTATTGGCCGAATTACCCGTAGTTACCGTAGTATTATATTGCGGTACAAAATCCATGTGCGGGTCATATCGTACCCGTATAACCGTATCGGGCACCCATTCAATCAGCCCGTTTATAGCGTGTTTGTTCTCATCGCGTCTTGATATATTGGTCGACTCTGAATTGATAATGGTTTTGGTTAAAGTTTGCATCCCAACCGTTTTGG
>JACMRC010000200.1 GCA_014376655.1 Mucilaginibacter sp.
AGTTAGCGGATCACCGGGATAGATCACCATATCCATAACAGAACCGCGTTGTACGCCGGTTTCATTCTTAAAGGCTCCTTTCGGGTAAACATCACCGGCAAAATATCCATCGTCTTTAGGGTCCGAGTAGATGATACAGCCAATGGCCCCATGCTCATAAGCCACCTTTGGCTTAATGCCCCGCCATGATTTGCCGTACTTGGCAATAACTATTTTTCCCTTTACGTCAATGCCCATGGCAGCCAGGGTTTCGTAATCATCGGGCAGGCCATAGTTTACAAATACCAGTTTACCGGTTACATCGCCATCCGCACTCCAGGCATTGTAGGTAGGCAGTTGCCCTGCCTGACCCGATGTCGGGTCCTCGGCCAACGTGCTTTCTTTTAGTACGGCGGTGTACTTGGTTGGGCCGGTCATTTCAAGCAGCCTAACCTTAGGGGTTGGGAACAGTACTTTATAAGGCGCTAAGTGCGCGTCTAAACCGTAAGCTTTAAACTTTGCCAATATCTTTTCGGCAACTACCTTGCCGCCCGGCGAACCAATATGATGTGGCACCGCCGAAAGATCTTTTAACGTTGCACCAATACGTACCGAACTGATAGCCTGGTCGAACTGCTGCTCGGTTTGCAACTGTGTTGCCGAGGATGCGGGCGTAAAACCCATTAATGTTTTTTGTTGCGCCTGTGCGCCAACTGTGGTAATTGCGACGATGCTTAGAGCAAATAGTTTTTTCATTTTTGCCAGGAGTTTTGTACTGGCTATTAAATTAGACATTTTTAGCGGGAAAGGCAAGTATCCTTGCAATTCAAGTTTAATTATCTGATTATCAGATAATTAGTTCACTGCTCTAAGGCATCTGCCTGTTATGCCGATTTTTAGTTTTATAAAACCCTGCTTTTGCGCCCGAGTGTGTATTGCCTGTTATAAGAATCGGCACCGGGCTGCATTAACAATGCTTAATTTTTAGCTGCAAAAATCACGCATTTGTTCTATTGTTTCACACTTTAATTGCACGAAATCCCAATTTAATTACACGAAATCACACTTTTTCACGCGTTTTTACAGTGCTTATTATTGGTTAAGTTATTGTTTATTAATATGTTATGTAAAAATTAACTTAATGCTCCTGTTTGGTTTGATCTTGCGGGGCGGATATATACAAATTTACAAAAAAGCAGGCTTTAAACCTTCAATCAGCGGAAATAAATTACCGTTAGTGCGCAAATATTATCACCAGGTACAATTATAACGTCAGTATATTATATACTTTAATAAAATTGTATACCTAAAAAGCAAAGCATTTTGAGGTGAAATGAAGATTTATAAATATGCAATTCCAGAGTTCGGCTTGGTTAGAAACTGTGGGGAGATCTTTGATGAAAACCTCGTAGGAGGGCAACAATCACCATCTTCATCCAAACAATAACAAACCTTACCCTGTTAATCAGCTACACTAAAATTATAAAATTATGCAATGGGGCGGTGGCAATGAAAGTAACGATGTTGAAGAAGGCAGCAGTAGCGGAGGCGGCGGCCGCGGAATGCTTTTTGGTGGCGGCGCGCTGGGTCTTGTTGGTTTAGTGATTTACCTTTTTACCGGCATAAACCCATCGCAGCTTTTTAGTGGTGGCAGTAATAATTCGCAGCAAATTAATACCGTGCCGGGTGGTGGAAGCGAAAGCCAGAACAAAAAATTTGCGCGGGAGATATTTGAAGGTACTACCATTGTTTGGGATAGCCTTTTTCGCACCATGGGGCAAACTTATACGCACCCTGTTATGCACTTATATACCGACGCGGTTGATGCGGAAGGTTGCGGTTATGCCACATCGGCAACGGGGCCATTTTATTGCCCGGCCGACCAAAAGGTATATCTCGATCTTTCGTTTTTTGATGAGCTGGAACAAAAATTCAGCGCGCCGGGCGAATCTGCCTGGGCGTATGTTATAGCGCACGAGGTTGGGCATCATATTCAAAACCTGTTAGGCGTATCGGCCAAGATGGACCAGGCGCGGCAAAGTATGAGTGAGACTGCTTACAATAAGCTATCGGTAAAG
>JACMRC010000201.1 GCA_014376655.1 Mucilaginibacter sp.
GGTACAACCCACCAGCCTGTTGAGCAATTGATCTCTTTACGTTCTATCCCTAATATCACGGTTATCCGCCCGGCTGATGCAAACGAAACTGCACATGCATGGCGCGTAGCTATTGAGAAAAAAGGTGGCCCAACTGTATTGGTATTTACACGTCAGGGTCTTCCAATTTTAGATCAGGACACTTTAGGCAGTGCAAAACAGTTAGAGCAAGGTGCTTACATCCTGTCTGATGCTAAAGGCACTCCTGATGTTATTTTAATGGCAACAGGATCTGAAGTTGCTTTGATCATGGATGCTAAAGTTAAATTAGAAGCAGATGGCGTTGCTGTACGTGTGGTAAGTATGCCATCATGGGAGTTGTTTGAAAAACAAGATGCTGCCTACAAAGAGAAAGTATTCCCTAAAGCGGTTAAAAAACGTTTAGCTGTCGAGATGGCCTCGCCACTGGGCTGGCATAAATATGTTACCGACGAAGGTGATATATTAGCTATGGAAACATTTGGCGAATCGGCTCCTGCGGAAGAGTTGTACAAATACTTCGGCTTTACAGTTGATAACGTAGTGGCAAAAGCTAAAGCTTTATTGAAGTAGTGAGTTTTGAGTTATGAGTAGTGAGTTTTTACTTGCCACTCATAACTCACCACTCAAAACTCACAACTATGAATTGGAATAGCGACATCATCAAAAACCTAAGCTGGGCAAGCACTATTAGTAATAGAGCCGGCAAGCAAAAGGTGGCTGATAAAATTGTTGCCAAAGTAAAGGATGGGGATGTAATTGGGGTTGGATCGGGCAGTACCGTGTTCTTAACCCTTTTTGCTATTGCCGAGCATATTAAAGCCGATAAGCTTAATATACTTGCTATACCTACCTCTATCGAAATTTCAATGGCTTGCAGTAAGCTGGGCATCCCCTTAACCAGTTTATATGAGCATAAGCCCGATTGGTGCTTTGATGGCGCCGACGAGGTTGACCCTAACAAAAGCCTGATAAAGGGACGCGGCGGTGCGTTATTTAAAGAGAAACTGCTAATAAGCAGCAGCCCTTTAAATTATATTATTGTTGACGACACCAAGCTGGTTGATAAATTAGGAAGTAAGTTCCCGGTACCGGTTGAAGTTTTCCCGACTGCATTGTTGCATGTTGAGGATGAACTTAAAACCCTGGGTGCCAAAGAAATAGTGTTGAGATTAGCAGGTGGTAAAGACGGGCCGGTGATAACCGAAAATGGCAACTTACTGCTTGACGTTAAATTTGGTGAGATAGATAATGAGATGGAACGCAAAATAAAAGCCATAACCGGCGTAATTGAAAGCGGCCTGTTTATTAATTATAACATAGAAGTTTTAGTAGCGGCAAACGAAGGTTAATAGTAATATTGCATGACAATTAACCCGATAGGTGGTACACTTATTGACGCTAAGAAGGCAACTGACACACAAATAAAATAGAAATTGATATTAAAATAAATAATAATGGAAACTAATAAAGTAAAACAAATACACAGCTTTGGTCAAAGCATCTGGCTTGATTTTATTGATCGTGCATTTATTGGCAATGGTAAACTTAAAGCTTTAATTGATGATGACGGTGTTAGAGGTGTAACTTCAAACCCTGCAATTTTTGAGAAAGCTATTAGCAGCAGCGATATGTATGATGCTGATATTGCTTCTTTATCAAAAGGTGATAAAACCAACGAGGAGATTTTCTTTGGTTTAGCTATTAAAGATATCCAGGATGCTTGTGATTTGTTTAAAGGTTTATATGCCGAAAGCAACAAAGGCGATGGTTATGTAAGCTTAGAGGTTTCTCCGTTTTTAGCATTAAAAGGTGCCGAAACTTTCGAGCAGGCAAAACTACTTTGGAAACAAGTAGACCGCGAAAACGTAATGATCAAGATCCCGGGTACACAACCTGGTTTAGATGCTATCCGCAAATCAATCGCGCAAGGCATTAACATTAACGTTACTTTATTATTTGGCTTGCCACGTTACGAAGAAGTTGCTTTAGCATACATTGCAGGTTTAGAAGATCATTTGGCAGCAGGTCATGAAATTTCTCATATCCACTCGGTAGCAAGCTTCTTCCTGAGCCGTATTGATGTATTGGTTGACCCAATATTAGACGAAAAAGGCTTAGGCGAATACAAAGGCGAAGTTGCCATTGCATCTGCCAAAAAAGCATACGAGATATACAAAAGAGTATTCAGCGGCGAGCGTTGGGAAAAATTAGCAGCTAAAGGTGCTAACCCTCAGCGTTTACTTTGGGCAAGTACCAGCAGCAAGAACCCTGCATTTAAAGACACTAAATATGTTGAGGCCCTGATAGGTGCTGATACTGTTGATACCGTTCCGTTGGAAACTATCGTAGCGTTCCGTGACCATGGTGTTGCTGCCAATACTTTAGAGCAAGATTTAGACAAAGCAACCGCGTTATTGGATAAAGTTAAAGCTGCAGGCATTAGTCTTGACACGTTAACCCAGCAATTAGAAGATGAAGGCGTTGAGAAATTTAATGCACCTTTCGAAAAACTATTGCAATCAATAGAAGATAACAAAGGCAAATAATTAGCCGATGGAGACTAACGACCTTAAAATTCTCTTTTTTGATATTGGCGGTGTGGTATTAACCAACGGCTGGGGGCATGAGTCGCGTAAGCTGGCTGCCGAGAAATTCGGGCTGGATTATGCCGAGGTAAATGCCCTGCATACCTTCATTTTCAACGTGTATGAAATTGGAAGCGTAACGTTGGACGAATACCTGGACACGGTTATTTTTAACCATCCGCGCGAATTTGCAAGAGAGGATTTTAAGGAATTTATTTACCAGCAATCGGTAGAGCTGCCTACGCTTAAGTGGTTAAAAGAATGGAAAAAAGACTGTGGTTTCCGCATTATCTCCATTAACAACGAAGGCAAGGAACTTAATGATTATAGGGTGAAGAAATTTAAGCTGCATGATTTTTTTGATGCGTTTGTATCATCATGCGAGGTTAAAATACGCAAACCCGATCCAAACATCTGGAAACTGGCCATGGGCATTGCCCAGGTACAGCCAAACCAATGTGTTTATTTTGACGACCGCATAATGTTTGTTAACGCGGCGCAGCAATTGGGCATCAAGTCGTTTTTACATACCGACCTTGAATCGACCAAAGAAATATTACAACAACTAAAAGAGGAAAATCACAACAAATAATATGAGCACACCAACAAAATACGATTTCGGGATGATAGGCCTTGGCGTAATGGGCCGCAGCCTTTTATTAAACATGGGCGACCATGGCGTAAAAGGTGCCGGATTTGACTTGGACGCAAGTAAGGGCCAGGCATTAGAACAGGAAAGCACAAATGGCAACCTGAAGGGTTTTAGCGATGTAAAGGAATTTGTAGCCAGCCTGAACACGCCGCGTGCCATTATGATGTTGGTACCTGCCGGTAAAATTGTTGATGATATTATTGAAGAACTTTTACCGCTTATTGATAAGGGCGACCTTATTATTGATGGTGGTAACACTTATTATACAGACACCAACCGCCGTTTTGATTACCTGAACAGTAAGGGTATCCACTTCTTCGGTATGGGTGTATCAGGTGGCGAAGAAGGCGCGCGCCGTGGCCCAAGCATGATGCCGGGTGGCGATAAAGAAGCATACAACGTAGTGAAGCCTATCTTCGAAGCTATTGCAGCTAAAGTTGATGGCGAGCCTTGCGTTGCTTATTGCGGTACAGGCTCGGCCGGTAACTTTGTTAAAATGGTACATAACGGTATCGAGTATGGTGTAATGCAATTATTGGCAGAAACCTACGAGATCCTGAAAAAAGGTTTAGGCCTGGATAACAAAGCCATTGAAAAAATATTTACCGAGTGGAACGATGGCCGCTTAAAATCATTCCTGGTAGAAGTTACACGCGATATCTTCCGTTACAACGCACCGGGTACTGATCATTTATTATTAGATGATATTAAAGACGA
>JACMRC010000202.1 GCA_014376655.1 Mucilaginibacter sp.
CCATAATTAATAACCTTAACCTGTATGCCATTACTGTTAGTAAGCGTATATTGGAATACCTGTTGTCCGTTAATATCACCATATGCTACTTTGCCGATGGACGGCTTGCCCGGTTTGGCAATTGCAATTAGAAATGCAAAAAATAACAAATTAAAAAAAACTATTTTTTTCATCAGGTATAAAGATTGGTTATATAAAGATATTCAATTTTATTTTTCAGCATCCAAACCCAATAACTTTACAGGATTCTTTCGGGCTATTAATTCTATATCCTGCTCGCTCAATCCATTTGCCTTTAATGCCGCTATAAATGTACGTAGTCCGTCCGGAGGTAAAGGGTTATTCTTTTGCCCAAGGTCAGAGTCAATAATAAAATGCTCTGCACCGATGGTTTTGATCACATTTGCATAGCTGGCCATTGCGCCTTTATTTTTTGCATTTGGCAAACCCGCCGGTTGGAAACAAAACTCAATTACAGCGCCCATAGCAGCCATTTGTTTCATTTGGTCTAATGTAGCGCCAAGCAGCATAGCGTGGGTTACCACAATGTTTTTAACTCCTGCTGCTTTAGCCACTGGGATAAGTATCAATGATTCTGCAGGTGTTGAATGCCCTGTTTCAAACACTAAATTATTTTGGGCGATAACTTGGAAAACTTCGGCCATTTCAGCCACAGGCTTACCATCTTTAACTACCGAAACAAATTGTCGAGGCCCCGGGGTATGTTCAAAACCATTTTCGGAATCAACGGTGGGCAGCCAAACAACTTTGCCTCTGTGGCCCTCAAATTGCGCCATGCGACGCACGGCCTCGGCATTAATACCACCAACAGAACGGTTTAAAACTATGCCGCCAAATACTTCAATACCGGGTACTTCCTGCATCGCAACTTGCGCGCGGTCGGCGGTCATGAAATAATGATTTTTGAGTACTATACCCCGCATACCTTCTTTCTTAGCCAGACGCGCGAAATCAAGGTCGCTTATGGCACGGGTTGTAACATCAGGCCCGGTATGGCAATGAAAATCAATAACACCGGATAGGGGATTAGTATCTGCTTGCGCCCAAACCACATTGGCCAGCAACAAACCTGCAAATACTAATCCTGCCCGTTTTAACATGTGTTATTTAGTTAATGAAAATGGTTTATCATCAGCACCAAGGCCGCGTTGTTCATTAGGCTTGTTGCCCATTTCTAACTTTAAAGTACCGCCATTTAACAGATCGTTATGGGTAATGAAGTTCTTAGTATAATTTTTACCGTTTAAGCTTGCCGATTGGATATAAACATGATCCTTATCATTAGCCGCTGCGTCAATCACAAATTTCTTCCCGTTCTCTAAGTTCAGGGTGATCTTTTTAAACATCGGGCTGCCAAAAGCATACTCACCTGTACCAGGTGTCACACTATATAAACCTAAAGCGCTTAACACATACCATGACGATGTTTGTCCCTGGTCTTCGTCACCGGGATAACCATTTTCGGTAGCATTATAAAGTTTATACATTACATCGCGCGAGCGGAACTGTGCTTTCCATGGCTGGCCTGCATAGTCATAAAGGTATACCATGTGTTGGATAGGCTGATTACCATGCGCATATTGCCCCATGTTTGCCATAACCATTTCCGTCATTTCGTGGATCATGCCTTTATAAGTACCAACATTAACTTTATTAGGTTCGCTAAATACAGAGTCGAGTTTGGCAGTGAAGTTTTTATTGCCACCCATCAAGTTAATTAAACCTTGGGTATCCTGGAAAACCGACCAAGTATAGTGCCATGAGTTACCCTCGGTAAACGGACCACCCCATTCAATCGGGTCGAAGTTTTTCGTCCATTGCCCGTCGGCACCTTTGCCCTGCATAAAGTGGGTAGCCGGGTTGTATACGTTTTTGTAGTTATACATTTGGCGTGCAAAAACATCCATGTAGTATTTGTTACCTGTCATTTTAGCTAACTGGTAACCGCACCAATCGTCATAAGCATACTCCAAAGTTTTAGCTGTTGATTCGCGGTAATTAGGATAAGGCACATAGCCCAACTGGTAATATTCTTTCCAGCCTTCGCGGCCGTTAGCCGGTCCCCAAGGGCCTTTGCTTGATGCTTCGTGCATATAAGCAGCAAGCGCCTCATTAGGATCGAATGTGTGGATACCTTTTGCCCATGCATCAGCTAATAAAGAAATAGCGTGATTACCAACCATGCTACCGGCTTCGCTCGGGAACGACCATGACGGCAGCCAGCCACATTGCTTATAAGCATCCAATAATGCCTGCATGTAACGACCATGCATTTCGGGCTGTATTAAAGCATTAAGCGGGAACTGCGCGCGGAAAGTATCCCAGAAACCGGTATCCGTATACATATAACCCGGATGTACCGTTCCATCATAAGGGCTAAAATAGTATGGTTTGCCATCGGCACCAACCTCATAAAATTTCCTTGAAAACAAGCTGGCACGGAAGAAACAAGAATAGAAAGTTTCCATGTCCCCTTTGCTGCCACCCTCTACAGTTATTTTACCTAATGATTTATTCCAAACCGCGGCAGCGTTAGCTTTGGTTTGCTCTAAAGTTTTATCGGCACCTAACTCGCGGTCAAGGTTTAATTGAGCCTGCTCAGCACTAATGTATGATGATGCTGTTTTAACCTGTACTTTTACACCACCTTTAAACTCGACGTAAGCGCCCCGGCCCAAACCCTGAGCTTCGGTCGAATCTGCATTAATGGTGTTCTTTTTATTTTCCCAGGTGCCGTAACCTTTTATAGGCTTATCAAACTGTATCACAAAGTAACTTTTCCAGCCTCTTTTAAACCCCGCCCCGTTATTTACAAACCCTGTTATTTTGTTCTCTTTCGGAAGGATCTTCACGCCGCTTAAACGGTCATAACCATCTAAAACTAAAAAGCTTTTTTTGCCTGATGGATAACTGAATCGAAGATGTGCACCACGTTCAGACGGCGAGATCTCGGTGGTTATCTGGTTGTCAAAGGTAACCTTATAGTAATTTGGCTTCGCTATCTCGTTGGTATGGCTAAATTTGGCTTCGCGCTTGTTTTCATCTACAACCAATTCACTCATCGGCATTAACGAAAATACCGCGTAATCTCGTGTCCATGAACTGCACTGGTGCGCTTGCTGAAAACCACGGATATGATCTAAAAAGTATTGGTATTTCCAGCCGTCGCCGTTTTTGCCGGTTTGCGGTGTCCAGGTATGCATCCCGAAAGGCAATGCTGTAGTAGGATAGGTGTTACCTCTTGTTAATTGATGTTTGGAGTTGGTACCCTGTAAGGTATTTACGTAATGCACCAGATCGAGTTGCTGTGCAAAAGCAAAATTAACAGACAGTAAAGGGGTAAGAAAAAGTAATTTTAGTTTCATGTGCTTTTTTAGCCTAAATAGTTGGTAATAGGGGTGCCGGTTGGTCATGCGGCTTTACATCCCAATTATAGGAAATTATAAAAACGTATGGGCTATTGTAATAATTAACTTACTTAACAGCTCCTGTGTAGCCAAAAATGTCGCCATGTTCACCAACCTTACTACGAAGAATAATCTTACCAGTGAAGATCAGACTTTTATCCATCCTTGCTGAAATAGATTCTTTTATAACTGTAGCGCTACGCGGTACTTTTTTATTAAATACCTGCTTGCCGTTTACAGTAACGGTTACTTTTTTATCCAAATTGACCAAGTTGTCATTAAGATAGATATATAGCGCTTCGTTTTCATTTTCTATAACAGTAATATCATTACCATTAATAGCTACACGCACTTTTAAACCTTTTTTCGCAGTAGTGATATCGGTACCTAGCCAATAAAATTGGTCTCTTAAAATATCATCCTGTATCCAGATCACATCTTTAGGTAAAGCGTTACGGGTGTATGATGCCAGCCATGGTACGGCTATGGTGTCCTTACGGTTCATCCAATGCGGCATATCAGGATAAACATGTGTTTCGTGGGTGAAGCTGCCGGGATAAACAGTTTGTAGACTGTCCAGTCGCTTGCCCCATTGCGCAACTAATTCGTTTCTATGGTACGCTGCGTCTTTTCCACCTACAAAAGCCATAAAAGGTAAGTTCTTTAAGTTCAATATCTGCGCATCGCCGGGGTGTCCCGCCATCATTGAGGCTGCTGCCCAGTAATCGGGCAGGCGTGGGGCCAGTTGAAACACACCATCACCACCGGCAGAATAGCCCATAAGATAAACCTTATCGGGGTTTACATCGTCCATCACAATTTCGCTTTTAATAACCTCGGTCAATAGCTCGTCCATTGGGTAATCATGCCACATGTTCCAGGCATCCATTGGTGCTCTCGGTACAAAATATATGCCCTCTTTTAACTTATACAGTTTCTTCTGATTCTCCCATTGTTGGTCGTTAAGCTTTGCAGGCGCACCGCCACCGCCATGCAGCGAAATATATAAGCTACGGCCACCTGCAGGTTTATCGCCAAATATTTGCGTGGTAAACTTCATAGTGAAGTTTTTATACTGGATTTGATGTGCTGCCCATTCGGCCTCGGCTTTTGGTTTTTGTAGCTCCATTTGGGCTTTTAGTTCGGTAGCAGCAATCTCGTCGGTTTTTTTACGGCTTAATTTGGTTTGCGCTAAAGCGGATATGGTGAAAAGAGTTGCCAGGATTAACAAAGTACAGGTTTTCAAATCGAAGTAAGTTTTGGTCATTAGGATATTTTTGTTTGCTAAATTTAGTAAGATTATCATAAATACCTATATTACATTTCAGATTAACCAATCAAACCTGTAATGATCTATCTACACAAAAAGGCAATGCTAAAAGCATTGTTATTTACCATTATTGTTCCCGGCGCATTTACTAATAGCTATGCACAGCTAACAGTGGCTAAAACCTTGTGCGAAAATAAGGTTAACCCTTTAGGCGTAGCAGCCCAAAACTTGCATTTTGGTTGGGAGTTATCATCAATTCAAAACGGTCAGAGCCAAACTGCTTATCAAATAGTTGTTGGCACTTCGACGGATAAATTAAAAGCCGGCAGTTACGTCTGGAACTCATCCGCAGTAAAAACAAACGAAAGCGTTTTTGTGCCCTATAAAGGAAATACCTTATTGCCGGGCATGGTGTATCACTGGCAGGTAAAGGTTTGGGATAAAAACAAACAAGCATCTGCCTGGAGTAAAGTAAGCAGTTTTTGCACCGGCCTTGAAAGCGCCGCCGACTGGAAAAATGCCCGATGGATAGGTTACGAAGAATTACCAGACTCCATGCGCGTTGTGCCGGGAGTGCACAGTCTTGATGGAGGAGCGATAAAACGATTGGGTAATAAAGCCAGGCAACGCACTGTAATTCCATATTTTCGCAAAGAGTTTAAAGCTGATAAGAAAATTGTTGCCGCCTACGCCTTTATCAGCGGGCTTGGCCAATACGAAATGAGTGTGAATGGCAATAGGGCCGGCGATGGTTTTTTAACCCCGGGCTGGACGTATTACGATAAAACTGTTTTATATAACGTAATAGATATTACCAGCCTGTTAAATACTGGCGTTAACACATTAGGCGTAACTGTTGGCAACGGTTTTTATAACATCAACCACGAGCGTTACACTAAAATGGTTGATGCCTTTGGTAATCCTAAATTGATTTGCCGGGTAAAATTAACTTATGCTGATGGCGCTACCGATGATGTAATAAGTAATGAAAACTGGACAACCTCGCCATCGCCCATTACATTTAGCAGTATTTACGGCGGCGAGGATTACGATGCGCGGCTTGAGCAAGCAGGGTGGGATAAAACCGGTTTTAACGATACCCGTTGGAAAAAAGCACAGTTAGTAAAAGCACCAACCGGCCAATTAATTGCCGATCCGGATTACCCGGTGGCTATTATGGATACATTTAAAGTAAAGAGTATTACAAAGCCCTTCTCGTTAATTTC
>JACMRC010000203.1 GCA_014376655.1 Mucilaginibacter sp.
ACAAGTTTTGATGAACTGGTAATTTTCAGGGTCCTGCAGGGTTTAGCGGGTGGTGGTTTAATATCAACATCGCAGGCTATATTGGTGGAGACCTGGCCGCGCGAACAGATAGGTACCGCCACGGCGCTATTTGGTTTAGGCGCGGTTGTAGGCCCAACTGTTGGCCCTACCATTGGGGGTTACATTACCGACCACGCTTCATGGCGCTGGATATTTTATGTAAACATTCCCGTTGGTGCATTGGCAGCATTTTGTGCCTACACCTTCATAAACGAAACACCCAAGGAGGCAAAGGGTAAACCTATTGACTGGTGGGGTATTGGGCTATTAGCCGTTGCGGTTGGTAGCTTACAAACGATATTGGAAAAAGGCGAGTCGGAAGATTGGTTTGCTACCCCTTACATACTGGTGCTTACCATAACCGCGATATTCGGTATTATCCTGTTTATATGGCGCGAAATGAGTACAGACCACCCGATAGTAAACTTCAGCATTTTACGGCACCGCAGCTTCGCGGTGGGTATGTTTACTTCATTTATATTAGGGTTTGGTTTGTATGGGTCGGTATTTGTGTTTCCGGTATTTTGCCAGAACCTGTTAGGTTTCTCGGCACAGCAAACCGGCGAACTTTTGTTCCCAGGCGGGATCTGTACCATTGTAATGATGCCGTTTATTGGTAAGATGCTAAACAAAGGCATTCCCGCACAATTTATGGCTACGGCAGGTATGTTTTTGTTCTTTGTGTTTACGTTTATGCTAAGCAAGTCTACATTAGCTACCGGCCAGGCAGATGTGTTAATACCTTTATTGATAAGAGGTGTTGGTATGGCGCTACTATTTGTACCATTAACCACTTTAGCTATTGCAGATTTGAAAGGTGCCGAGCTTGGACAGGGTACCGGCTTAAATAACATGATGCGCCAACTGGGCGGATCGTTTGGGATAGCGGTGTTAACTACAATTATCCACTTAAGGTCAGGCTTTCACCGCAGCAACTTATTAAGCAATATAAACCCGTACAACAACGCGTTTACCGAAAGGTTGCACATGTTACAGCAAAGCTTCATTGCCAAAGGTAAATCGGCTACTGACGCGTTGCACATGGCTTATGTGGCTATTGAGGGGGCAGTGACCCGGCAATCGTTATTACTGACTTATGATGATGCTTACTATATCTCGGGATTGGTGATGTTATTCTCTATACCGTTGCTGTACCTGCAACCATTTAAAAAGAATGTAAAAGTACCTACAGATGTACACTAAAAAAGAAAAGCCGTTCCCCTATGAAAAGAACGACTTTTTTTTGCAAAAAAATTAACAATTAAATTTTAGTGGTTGTCTCCGGTTGCCGCTTTCCTCACACAAAAAACTATCGCCGCGAGGCTTGTTTAAATCTTAGCTATAAATTTAGGGCTTTTTAATTGAGAAATCCTATTTTTATTTGCCTTAAATGAAAATTTATTCATTTTGCTTAAAAAAACACACAGTTTTTTAAGCAATAACCTATATTATAAAAACAGCTTCAATAACCGGGGCTGTTTTTTTTATATTTGAGCAATGGCAATAATACACGCGCTGCAAACCTGGTGGCAACAACAATCGTTATTGGAAGTAATTGGGGTTATAACCGGCTTATTGTGTGTATACCTGGCGGCTAAAAACATTATCTGGAACTGGCCATTCGCTATCATCAGTGTTATCATTTACATCTTCATCTTTTTTGAGACGCACCTATTTGCTGATATGGGCCTGCAAGTGTATTTCCTGGTAATGAATATTTACGGTTGGTATTACTGGAGCAAAAAACCTGCTACCGAAGCAAAGACACCGGTAACGCGGATAAAGAAGATGGAGATCATACTATCAATTGTCGCGATCATTATCTTCACCTATTTATTAGGTACGCTTTTATTAAACCACACCTCGGCCTCGTTTCCCTTTATTGATAGTTTTTGCACAGCCTGCAGCCTGGTAGCACAAATATTTTTAGCCCGCAAGGTGTTAGAGAACTGGCTGATATGGATTTTTGTTGATGTAATATACGTAGGCGTTTATATATTTAAAGATCTGCATTTAACGGCCGCGATGTATGCCATATATGTTGGCATTGCACTGATGGGGTATATTGATTGGAAGAGGGATTGGAAGA
>JACMRC010000204.1 GCA_014376655.1 Mucilaginibacter sp.
CGTTAGCGCGTTTACGTTGCTTATCGCAAATTACCACCTCGGCATTAAAGAACTTGGCAAAGCCACGTGCCCTGTATGATCCACCCATATCCGGCGAAGCAATGGTTAGGTTTTTCAACCCCAGGCTTTTTATATAAGGCACAAAAATTATTGAACCGTCCAGGTGATCTACCGGGATGTCAAAAAATCCTTGTATCTGCGCCGCGTGCAGGTCCATGGTCATTATGCGGTCAATACCCGCGGCAACCAATAAATTTGCAACCAGCTTAGCGCCAATAGCAACGCGTGGGCGGTCCTTCCTATCCTGCCTTGCCAAACCAAAATAAGGGATAACGGCGTTAACATGATGGGCAGACGCACGACGGGCGGCATCTGTCATCATTAATAACTCCATTAAGTTATCAGTAGGTTGATGGGTAGAATTTATCAGGAAAACATCACAACCACGTACAGACTCATTAAAATGGGGCTGAAACTCGCCATCGCTAAAGCGCGACAGTCCTGATTCGCCCAACTCCTGCCCATAAGCATCGGCAATTTTATGGGCCAGATCTTTTGATCCGGAACCTGCAAATAATTTAACCGTGTTAAACTGTAAAGGCATTTTCTGATTTGGGATTTCGGATTTTCGATTTCGGATTTGAAGCCGATTTCTAAATTCCTTTAGCAATCTGTATAAAAAACAATTTCGGATTTGAATCTCCACGGAATAAATCCGAAATTGAAAATCCGAAATCCGAAATTACTCTTTTGTTGCCCGACCAGGATTCGAACCTAGACAAACGGTACCAAAAACCGTTGTACTACCTTTATACTATCGGGCAATCTCCACCTTCAAAACATAAGCTCTGAAAAGGAATGCAAATATAAGACGAAATTCTCAACTTCAAAATGTAAATTTTAAAAAAGTACAAAACTACTTGTCCTGCTGTAAATTATGTTAAAAAATGCTAAATCATTACCCGTTTAGCTGCAACATCGGGTTAGTTTATTAATTTCGTTGCTTGAATAAACCAATACTCTTTGTAATTTCTTAAAATGAAATATAATAAAATCAACAATCTGTTTGGCTGGCTGGCCTTTGTTATTGCTTCTTTAACCTACATTTTAACACTCGAACCATCATCAAGCTTTTGGGATTGCGGCGAGTTTATTGCCTGCGTATACCGCCTGCAAGTGGCCCACCAACCCGGCGCGCCATTGTTTACTATGATAGGTAAAGCATTCTCGCTACTATCAATGGGCGATGTTACAAGGGTAGCTTATTGGACCAATATGGCATCCGCCCTGGCAAGTAGCGCCACTATATTATTCTTGTTTTGGACCATTACCGCGCTTGCTAAAAAGATCCTGATCAAAAAAGAGGAAGATCTGCACCCTACCAATATCATATTAATTATAGGTGCCGGGTTGGTTGGATCATTAGCTTACGCTTTCTCTGATACCTTCTGGTTCTCGGCTGTCGAGTCGGAAGTTTATGCGCAATCATCCTTATGTACAGCAATTGTATTCTGGGCCATATTAAAATGGGATGCCCATGCCGACGAACCGGGTGTCGATAAATGGATCATCTTTATTGCCTATGTAATGGGCCTTTCTATAGGTATTCACTTATTAAACTTATTGGTTATACCAGCTATAGCCTTGGTTATTTACTTCCGTAAATCGCCAACGGCAAGCACCTGGGGTACTATAAAAGTATTTTTATTGGGTGTGGTAATTGTAGCTGCTGTACTATGGGGTATTATTCAATACACCGTAAAAGGCGCTGCTTTCTCTGATCTGTTCTTTGTAAATACTTTAGGATTTGGCTTCGGTAGCGGGGCTATTGCTTTCTTCCTACTGCTTACCACTACTATAGTTTCCGGTATAATCTTCACCAAAAACGAAAACAAAACCGCGCTAATTGTAATGGTAGCAAGCTTTGTTTTAACGCTTGCTATCAGTGCCGGCATAATAGGTTTGGTTTTAGCTATAGCGATTGTTGCCCTGTTAGAATATATAGTTAAGATCCGCACCAAACGCTTTGCTTTAAATAGCTTTTTAATATGTTTCGCGTTTATATTGTTTGGTTATAGCTCGTTTGTAATGATCGTTATTCGCGCTAAAGCGGGTACCAATTTAAATAACAGTAACCCGCAGGATGCCTTCGCGCTTAACGGTTACCTTAACCGCGACCAGTACGGCGATACACCATTGCTATACGGCCAGTTTTTCGACTCGAAACCTACCGACCAAACCGAAGGTGCAAACGTATATCGTCGTGGCGAAAAGAAGTATGAAATTGCAAGTAAAAAGTTAAATACCGTTTACGACAGGAACACCATCTTCCCGCGTATGTTTAGCGAGAAAGCCGGGCACGCCGAGTTTTACAGAAACTGGGTTGGACTTAGCGAGGGACAAAACCCAACCTTTGCCGATAACCTTAATTTCTTTTTTACCTGGCAGGTTAACCAAATGTATACCCGCTATTTTATGTGGAACTTTGCCGGCCGTGCAAACGATATTGACGGGCAGGAAAAAGGCATAAACGGCGACTGGATAAGCGGCTGGAACTTTAGTAAACAACTACCCTACTCGGTAACACAAAGCAAGAGTTATAACCGCCTGTTCTTTTTACCGCTTATTTTAGGGTTGATGGGAATCTTCTTCCACTTTAAGCGCAACCAAAAAGACGCCGGTGTTGTTGGTGTGCTTTTCTTCTTCACAGGCATAGCTATATTATTATACCTTAACCAGGACCCACTGCAACCACGTGAGCGTGATTACGCGTATGCGGGATCGTTCTATGCTTTTGCAATATGGATAGGCTTAGCAGTATTGTTTATTGCCGACCTGTTAAGTAAAAAAGAAAAGGCCATTAACGCGGCTATACTCTCAACTGTGGTTTGTTTAAGCGTGGGGCCAATATTAATGGCTAACCAAGAATGGGATGACCATAACCGGTCGACCAAACTTACACCGCATGATATGGCTTATAACTACCTGAACTCGTGCGCGCCGAATGCCATATTGTTTACTTATGGCGATAATGATACCTACCCGGTGTGGTACCTGCAGGAGGTTGAAAACGTACGCCCTGATGTGCGAATTGTAAACCTAAGTTTATTGGGTACCGATTGGTATATCAAGCAGATGAAAACCAAAATGAATGAGTCGGCACCGTTGCCTATTACAATGGCTAACGATAAGTTTAAAAACGGCACGCGCGATGTTATTTATTTTAACGATGCCAAGCTTCCGGGATCGTCTGAACTGAAAGATGTGTTTGACTTTATGCTATCAGACAATAAAGACGCGATGGCGCAGTATGAGAATGGCGCGTCCGTAAATTACCTGCCTACCAAAAATCTTAAAATAACTGTAAATGCGGATGAGGTAATTAAAACCGGCACCCTACCTGCCGACAAGCGCGACCAAATAGCACCCGAAGTTGAATTTACTTACCCGGGCCAGTTTGTTACTAAAGATAATTTAGCATTGCTGGATATCCTATCGCACAACAATTGGAAAAGGCCTATTTACTTTACAGTTACGGTACCTTCTGAAAGTATGATAGGTTTGGGCAAATACATGTATAATGAAGGATTTAATTATCGTTTACTACCGTTAAAGCCTGATACTGCCGCCATACCAATGGAAAGCACCAATACCATGGTGATGTATAACAACATGATGAATAAGTTTAAATACGGCAATATGAAAACCGCCAGTTATTTAGACCATGAATCTGTAAACATGTTTTACCCTTTAATTGGCCGCTTATACGTTAATTTGGCCGAGAACCTTTATAAAGAAGGGCACCCAGACCTGGCTAAAAACGCCCTGCGTAAATACAACGAGGTAATGCCGGATATTATACCGGGACAGGAAGTTGCCGTAAGAAAGTATTACATGTGCGAACTGGCTTACCGCCTGGGCGAAACGGCTATGGCTAATAAAAACATTGCCCGGATAGAAGATTATCTAACAAATTCGCTTGATTATAATTACACCTTTTTTAAAGAAGGCAATACCAGCATGAACCGCGAAGTTCAGTTTGGCATATCATTATTAAACGGTATTGTAACGCTTACTAAAACTTACAACCCTGCATTAAGCGCCAAATACAAAGCTAAATTAGATGTTTATGTTAAGGAGTATGGGGTTGATTTGAAGCAGTAAAAGCCAGGTATACATTTAAACAGAACCGGATCATCATAAAAGACGTATATCAGTAAAAAGTAATAGTTTAACGTTTTTACTTGATGTAATAGATTGTTAACACTATTTTTGTTTGGAAAATTAAACTTAAATTAAATATTATGCGTGGATTAGGCGGACCAGAGCTGATAGTCATCTTAGTGGTGGTATTACTGTTATTCGGAGGGAAAAAAATACCTGAGCTAATGAGTGGCTTGGGTAAAGGAGTTAAACAGTTTAAAGATGCCCAAAACGGCAACGAGGAAGAAGACTCTAAAAAAGTATAAAAAAAGGGCTTAGTATTTAAACTGAGCCCTTTTTTTATGCCTATATATTTTTTAGTAAAATCTTATAGCCATTACCCGGCAAAAAAATGGCCCGTCATTTAAGACAGGCCATTAAAATTAAATTCTTATTGCTGATTAACCCTCA
>JACMRC010000205.1 GCA_014376655.1 Mucilaginibacter sp.
AGTGCCATGTTTTGCTGCACATGGTCAAGCACTATTTTATTGGTGAGCTCTATCTTTTTGCCCGATATGGCGTTTACCAACAGCTCGAATATATTTAACAGCTTACGCGCGTCGCCGCCCGACAGGCGCAGCAAAGCCTCGTGTTCTTTTATGTCGATGGTCTTTTTGTTGATGACAACGTCCTCTTTTTTAGCTTTCTCCAAAAGGTTCACTAAATCATTCTCTTCTAATGGTTGCAGGATATAAACCTGGCATCGCGACAGCAAAGCCGATATAACCTCGAAGGATGGATTTTCGGTAGTAGCGCCTATCAGCGTAACAATGCCCCGCTCTACAGCCCCTAACAATGAATCCTGTTGCGATTTAGAGAAACGATGAATCTCATCAATAAACAGCACCGGCATGGCATCGCCCTCTTCTTTTAAACGCGAAGCGGTCTCGATAACTTCGCGCACATCTTTAACCCCTGAGTTTATCGCACTCAGTGAAAAGAAGGGCCTGTCCAGCGATTGTGAGATGATATAAGCCAGCGTTGTTTTACCCACGCCCGGCGGCCCCCAGAACAGCATGGACGGTAATGCGCCACTCTCGATAGCCTTACGCAATACCGCGCCCGGGCCAACCAGGTGTTTCTGGCCAACGTAATCGTCGAGGTTTTTTGGGCGCATGCGCTCTGCTAATGGCGGCAAATTATTTATGTAGTAAAAATCTGAAAAGGAAATGCTAATTCCTAAATTTTTTAGTATTTTTAAATAACAATTATATGATCAACAAGTTTACCCATTCAAACTTTCATGCTATCTGCGATGAGTTGACAATAGTAGATTCAGATCTCGCCGCCATTATTAAAACCCACGGCTATCCACCGTTATGGAGTCGCCTCAATACATTTGAAACGTTAGTCCATATCATTTTAGAACAACAGGTTTCGCTGGCCTCGGCATTATCAGCCTTAAATAAATTGCGCGGGCGGGTACAGGAACTCACCCCTGCACGGGTATTGTTATTAACCGATGAAGAGTTTAGGGCCTGCTATTGCAGCCGCCAAAAAACAGCTTATATTAAATATTTAGCGGAAGCTTTGTTGAGCGGGCAAATTAATCTGCAACATTTTGAGGATCTGCACGACGATGAGATCCGTGCGCAGTTGGTAACCCTAAAAGGCATCGGTAACTGGACGGTTGACGTTTACCTGATGTTTGTATTACAGCGTGCGGATATATTCCCTATTGGCGATCTGGCGGCGGTTAATGCTTTAAAACGGGTTAAAAGCTTACCTAATAGTACAACTCGCGAAGAGTTGCTGGAAATAGCCAGGCAATGGCAGCCTTATAGAACTGTGGCTACTATGATGTTGTGGCATTATTACTTGTCTGCTCCAAAAAAGGCTAACACACTTTTTTAATTTATCAAATCCATATATTAGCTTACACCGTATCTCTCTAAAAATATAAAACAAACCCCTAACCCTAATGTGGTACGATAAATTAGTAGAACAAGACAAGGCCCCCGATTTTTTATTACGCAAAGGCATTCGTCAGTTATTACAGCAGCGTTTAAATGATGAGAACAAAGGCAATGTAGAAATGCAGCAGGCGCACCTGATGTCGCTTATTGCCGAATTGAAAGCATCGCCTATAGCAGTTAACACTGCCGATGCCAACCAGCAGCATTACGAAGTACCGACTCAATTTTACCAATACTGCCTGGGCAAAAATTTAAAATATTCATCGGGCTACTGGAAGGACGGGGTAACCGATATTGATACATCCGAAGATGATATGCTGGAGCTAACCTGCCAGCGCGCCGAGCTGACTGACGGTCAAGATGTGTTGGAACTGGGTTGCGGCTGGGGTTCGTTATCGCTTTATATGGCAGCTAAATATCCTAAAAGCACGTTTAAAGTGCTATCTAACTCTAAAACACAAAAGATCCATATAGATGAGCAGGCCAAACAACGCGGCATAACCAACTTAACGGTTTTAACATCAGACATTAATGTGTTTAATATTGATGATAAATTTGACCGCGTGGTATCTGTAGAAATGTTTGAACACATGCGTAATTACCAGTTACTGATGGCTAAAGTGGCCTCGTTTTTAAAACCCGATGGTAAGCTGTGGATCCATATCTTCACCCATAAAGAATACGCCTACAAGTTTGAGGTTAAAGACGAAACCGACTGGATGAGCAAATACTTTTTCACCGGCGGCATTATGCCCAGCGACGACCTGATGTTTTATTTCAACGATGATTTGGTTGTCGAAAAACACTGGCACGTAAACGGTACCCACTACGGCAAAACATCCGAAGCCTGGCTGGCAAATATGGATAGCCACAAAGCCGAAATTATGCCTTTATTTGAAAAAACCTACGGCAAGGACCAGGCCGTTAAATGGTGGGTGTACTGGCGCTTGTTTTACATGGCCTGCGCCGAGCTTTGGAACTTTAATAACGGCAACGAGTGGATAGTGAGCCATTACTTATTCCATAAAACAGGCGCATGATAAGGTTAGTAGTACTCATTTTTTTCTTCCTGATAGCATTACTCACGATATTTAAAGCACCGGCCTATTACTTCTGGCTGTTTGCCATTGTAGCTACCGAGTACCCGCTTATTTTTGTAGCGATAACAGGCGTAATAATGGCTACCGGCTTTTGGGTGCAGAAATATCAACTGGCGGGAACAATTATAGGCGTTTTGGCCATTGTGTTATACCTGTCGCCAATTGTTAGGGCGTATGCCATTGCGGCTACGTTGAAAGACGAGTTTACCGCGGCGTTTGGTGCGGGTGATGCGGAAACACGGGAGGCCGCCCCATTTAGCTTTACGCGGATGTTTGCAGGAAATAAACCTGCGGCTTATAAAACATTAACTTATGTTAAGTACGCAGATACTGCATTAACACTTAACTATTATCCGTCACAAACAGCAGGTGCTAAACCCTGCGTAATTATGGTGCATGGCGGCTCATGGGCCAAAGGCGATAAGGACCAATTGCCTGAGTTGAACAGCTACCTTGCTCGTAAGGGTTATAATGTTGCTGCCATTGACTATCGCATGGCACCGAAATACACCAACCCCGCACCTGTTAACGATATAAAAGAAGCGTTAAAATACCTGCGCCAACATGCTGCCGAATTAAAAATTGACACCAATAACTTCATCTTCCTGGGCCGATCAGCCGGGGCACAAATAGCATTGCTTGCCGCTTATACGCTGCACGACAAAAGCATTAAAGGCGTGATAGACTTTTACGGTCCGGCTGATATGGTTTGGGGTTATTCCATTCCATCAAACCCCTGGATAATGGATTCGCGCGGAGTGATGGATGCATATTTAGGCGGATCATATGACGTTGTGCCCAAAAACTATGTGGCCAGTTCGCCATTAGAATTTGTAAGTAGCTATGTGCCGCCTACATTAATTATTCATGGCGAAAATGATGTATTGGTAGCCTACGAACATAGCCGCCGGCTTGATTTGAAATTAGAACAGCACGAGGTTAAACATTATTGGCTAAAACTACCCTGGGCCACACACGGATTTGATTTTAGTATTAACGGCCCAGGTGGCCAGTTGGCTAATTATACGATAGAGCGATTTTTGAAATCAGTAACACAATCCAAAAATGAATAATTCCGAAATCGAAAATCCGAAATTCGAAATACAGCAAGGAGAAAAGGTAGCCATCATCGGCACCGGCATAGCCGGCATGGGCTGCGCCCATTTCCTGCATAAAACGGCCGACCTTACCATCTACGAGCAAAACGATTATGTAGGCGGCCATACAAATACTGTTACAGTTGACGAAGATGGCAAGCCTGTTTATGTAGATACCGGTTTTATGGTATTTAACTATAAAACCTATCCTAACCTTTGCCGCTTGTTTAAAGAACTGAACGCACCGGTTAAAAAAACGGACATGTCGTTCAGCGTGCAGTATGTGCCTACGGGATTGGAGTACAGCGGTAGCAGCGTTAACCACCTATTTGCGCAGCGTAAGAATATCTTCAATATCAAATACCTAAAAATGCTGATGCAGATCGGCCGGTTTAATAAGGAGAGTGTTAAGATAGTTGATGATCCTAAGTACGCTAATTATTCTATAGGCCAATATATTAAGGAATTTGGTTTTGGCGAGGATATGTTATGGAAGTATTTGGTACCGATGAGCAGCGCGGTATGGTCCACGCCGATGGAGCAGATATTGGATTTCCCGGCGGTAACGCTGATCAGGTTTTTCCAGAATCATGGTTTTTTAGGGTTGGATACCCAGCACCAATGGTACACGCTGCATAACGGCAGCCAAAGCTACCGCGAGTTATTGATCAAACCGTTTAAGGATAAGATCCACGTAAACCGTAAAGCTATTAAGGTAACACGCGACGGTGATAAGGTTATTGTTCACGACGCTGACGGCTCGCAGGAGACGTTTGACCGCGTTATCATAGCAACGCACGGCGACCAGGCTTTGGCGCTCTTAGATGCGCCGACAGCAGACGAGCAGCGCCTGCTATCAACCTTCAAATACCAATA
>JACMRC010000206.1 GCA_014376655.1 Mucilaginibacter sp.
ACAACACATACGCACTATGCTTAAAACAACAGGCATGGCAGCAGTAGTACTGCCCGACAATGTTTTGTTTGAGGGTGGTGCAGGAGAGTTGGTACGGAAGAAGATATTGGAGACTACCGACCTACATACTATATTGCGTTTGCCTACAGGCATATTCTATGCAAACGGCGTAAAAGCTAACGTTGTGTTTTTTGATGCTAAACCCTCGGCAAAAGAGCCGTGGACAAAAGAAGTATGGTATTACGACTATCGTACCAACGTACACCATACGCTTAAAAAGAACCCGTTAAAGCTTGATGATCTGCAAGATTTTATAGATTGTTACCAGCCGGAAAATCGTCATACACGCAAAGAAACCTATAACGCTGAAACAAACCCGGAAGGGCGTTGGCGCAAATTTAGTTATGACGAAATAGTTAACCGCGACAAAACAAGCCTTGATATTACTTGGCTAAAAGATAAGTCGTTGGCAGACCTTGATAATTTACCCGATCCTGACGTTTTGGCTTTGGATATTTTAGAAAATTTGGAAGCTGGATTGGAAAATTTCAGGTCGATAATTAAACAATTACAATAAGGAAACAGGGCAGCTATCTAAAATAGCTGCTTTTTGTTTTATTTGAATTTAACTGAATTTATCTTATTTTTATTGACAGTCCAATTGACAGTAAAAACAAAAAACCCTTGTAAATTCCTGATTTACAAGGGTGATCTGATAATCTAAGTAGCCCGTAGGGGAATCGAACCCCTGTTTCTAGAATGAAAATCTAACGTCCTAACCCCTAGACGAACGGGCCATTTTAGGGAATTGCTTCCCTTATTTTGGGATTGCAAAGATATACGTTTAGCGGTAAATTAAAAATATTCTTTTAAAAAAATATTTTCAGGCGTTTTATCGGGGTATTTTGATGGCTAATATCCAAACAAAAACCGCTTTTTATCATTATAAACCTATTAAGTATAAACTTATCTTTATTAACACATCCACACGCTATTATCATGAAGCCAAAACAATACGATGCAATAGTAATAGGCGCCGGGCAGGCTGGCTTACCCTTAGCTAAAAAATTGGCCAAAGCCGGTAAAAAAGTGGCATTGATAGAGAAGCGCTGGATAGGCGGCACCTGTGTAAACGATGGTTGTACACCTACAAAAACCTGGGTGGCATCGGCAAAGGCGGCGTATATGGTTGCCAATAGTGGGCCGCTTGGTGTTAAAGTTAAAAGCTATAAGGTTGATATGGCGCTGATAAAAAAGCGCAAGGATGATATTGTGATTCACGCCCGTAATGGCAGCACTAAAAACGCTGAAGCAACCCCAAATCTCGACTTAATATTTGGCGAAGCCGTATTTACAGATGTTAAAACCATAGCCGTTGCCTTAAACGATGGCGGCACCCACCTTTTAAAAGCCGACTGGATATTTTTAAACGTAGGAGCTAAAACTTTTATACCTGATATCGAAGGATTGACTGACGTAAATTATCTTACTTCAACATCTATTTTAGAATTGGATAAAGTACCTGATAGCTTATTAGTGTTGGGCGGCAATTATATAGGGCTGGAGTTTGGCCAGATGTTCCGCAGGTTTGGCAGCAAGGTTACTATCTTAGAAAGATCGGCAAGATTGGTTGGGCGCGAGGATGAGGATATCTCCAAGGAAGTGCAAAAAATCCTGGAGCTGGAAAAAATTGATGTGCAAACCGGATCGCAAGCCATCAAATTTATGCAAAGTAAAAAAGGCAAAATTACTGCCACAATTAAAAATGCGAGTCACCAAAAAACAGCTAAATTTAGCCACGTGCTGATTGCCGTTGGGCGCAGGCCAAATACAGATACTTTGTTTTTAGATAAAACAGGTGTTAAGGTTGATGATAAAGGTTACGTTAAAGTAAACGGCAAGCTTGAAACTAATGTTAAGGGTATTTACGCTTTAGGCGATGTAACCGGCGGACCGGCATTTACCCACATAGCTTATAACGATTATACCATTGTGTACCGCAACCTCATCGAGAAAACGAATTACAATACTACGGACCGACCCGTGCCCTACTGTATGTTTACCGACCCGCAATTGGGCCGCGTAGGTATAAGTGAGCACGAGGCTAAAGAACAGGGTTTGGATGTGATTATAGCCAAACTACCCATGGCCCGTGTTGCCCGTGCTGTTGAAACCGGCGATACCCGCGGATTTATGAAAGCGGTTGTCGACCGCAAAACCAAAAAGATATTAGGCGCGGCGATTTTAGGGCAGGAAGGCGGCGAGATTATGTCGGTATTGCAAATGGCGATGGAAGGTGGTATAACTTATGACAGGATACGGTATTGCGTGTTTGCACACCCGTTGTATTCAGAGTCGTTAAACAATTTATTTATGGGGATTGATGATTAATTGCCGATGATAAAGATCGACCATTTAAGTAAATCATTCGGTAAGATAAAAGCGGTTGACGCTATCTCATTCGAGGTAGCCGAGGGGGAGAACCTTATACTTTTGGGCACCAGCGGCTGCGGTAAAACCACTACGCTTAAAATGATCAATAGGCTAATAGATCCTACCGGCGGTAAGGTATTTATTAACGGCGAAAACATTATGGACCAATCGCCCGAGCTATTGCGCCGTGGCATTGGTTATGTATTGCAAAATAACGGGCTGTTCCCGCACTATACCGTTGCCGAAAACATTGCTATTGTACCGCAATTGTTAAACTGGGATAAAAAACAGATCGAGCGTCGCGTTAGCGAATTATTAGAGAAACTACATCTCGACAAAAAATATTTAAGCGTTTACCCTAACGAGTTAAGTGGCGGACAACAGCAACGTGTGGGTTTAGCCAGGGCATTAGTTGCCGATCCTCCTGTTTTATTAATGGACGAACCTTTTGGCGCGCTGGATAACGTAACCCGTTCAAAGATCCAAGCCGAGTTTAAGGCATTGGATGAGCTAAAACGCAAAACTATAGTCATGGTAACGCACGACGTACAGGAAGCTTTTGAATTAGGCGACCGTATTTGCCTGATGGATAAAGGAAAGATCGTTCAAATAGGCACACCCGCCGAACTGTTGTTTAACCCGGCCAATGCTTTTGTAAAAGATTTTTTGAAAGAGCAGCGTTTACAATTAGAATTCAAAGCGCTTCGGTTAAACGATATTTGGAAATACCTGCCATCGCAAACACCGAAACAAGGGTCTATCAATTTGCATGGCGATGTAAGTTTTTGGTCGGCTATTGAAAGTTTTAAGTTTACCAGCACCGAGCACCTGCACATTAAACATCATAAAAAAGACGAGTACCGGTCGGCGGGGTTTGAGGAGTTGATGGCGGCATTTTATCAATACAAAAAACAGCAGCCGCATGAATGAGCAACAGCAAACCTTGTGGCAATTTATGGCCCAGCAAAGCGATAAGCTGCTTACCCAAACGTTGCAGCATATCGGGCTTACTTTTATATCGCTTATCATAGCTGTGCTGATCGGTTTACCGTTAGGTATTTTTATCGCACGTAAAAGAAAATTATCCGGCCCGGTGTTAGGCGTTGCGGGTGTATTACAAACCATACCAAGCATTGCTTTATTAGGGTTTATGATCCCGCTGTTGGGCATTGGCGCTAAGCCGGCTATTGTAGCTTTATTATTATATGCCTTGCTGCCTATCATCCGCAATACCTATACAGGCCTTACCGGGGTTGACGCTTCTGTAAAAGAAGCCGCAGTAGCCATGGGCATGAGCAAATGGCAGATCCTGTTTAAAGTTGAGCTACCCCTGGCTATGCCGGTGATATTGGCCGGTATACGGACCGCTACGGTCATTAATGTTGGCGTGGCAACACTGGCTTCATATATTGCAGCGGGTGGCTTAGGCGAGTTTATATTCGGCGGCATATCGCTTAATAACACCAACATGATATTGGCAGGGGCCATACCGGCAGCGTTGCTGGCAATATTGTTTGATTTCCTTTTATCAAGACTTCAAGACTTAAACTTAAAGAAATTAAAAACTGCCGCTGCCATACTGCCCGTGCTACTCCTCATTTTAGCATGTTTCTATTTTATCCCATCCGCATACGGGGGCAAGCTTACCGCCGGTTTTACGCCCGAGTTTATGGGCCGGCAAGACGGCAACCTCGGGCTGCGCAGTAAGTATGGCTTAAAAATTCACACCGTTGTTATCAGCGACGCGGTGATGTATAAGGCTTGCTTTGAAAAAGAGCTGGACGTTATCAGCGGCTACTCGACCGATGGTAGGTTAAAAGCTTACGGTCTGGTGGTGTTGGATGATGATAAAAAGATCTTCCCGCCTTATTATGCCGCGCCTATTGTGCGGGATGATGCTTTGCAGAAATTTCCTGAATTAGAGAAAACATTAAATCTGCTATCGGGCAAAATAAATGATAGCGTGATGACAGATTTAAATTACCGCACCGACTATCTTCACCAAACGCCCGAGCGTGTGGCAAAAGATTTTTTGGTTGCCCATAATTTATACCAGCCCGAGCGTGGTGGCAGCAATGGCACGGTACGCATTGGCTCTAAAATATTTGGCGAGCAGTACATCTTAGCCAGCATGTACACCATACTGATTAAAGGTTATACCGATTATGATGTGGCCACAAAGACAGGCTTAGGTGGTACAAAAATTTGTTTTGATGCGATGACCAATAACCAGATAGACCTTTACCCGGAATATACGGGCACCGGCCTGCTGGCAATTTTACAAGCATCGCAAAAAGATATTGACGCGGTAACCGGCGATAAAGAGAAAACGTATAATTATGTGAAGAATGAGTTTGAAAGACGCTATCATATAAAATGGCTGCAACCCCTTGGGTTTAACAATGCATACGCTTTAATGATGCGTAAAAAACAAGCCGACCAGTTAGGTGTTAAAACTATATCCAATTTAAAACAATATTTAGAGCGCAAATAACCCTTTGATGGAATTACTTGATCGTTATTTTAAAGTTAGAAAGCATACCGAAGCTATTTGCAGCCACCTGCAAACCGAGGATTATGTAGTGCAGCCGGTTGCTGATGTTAGTCCGCCTAAGTGGCATATTGGGCATACAACGTGGTTTTTTGAGACATTTATACTGAAGCCCTATTTTATGGGCTACCAGGAATATAACCCCGATTACAACTATGTTTTTAACAGTTATTACGAAACAGTGGGCAACCGCGTTATCCGCACGGACCGTGGTAATTTAAGCCGCCCAACTGTTATAGAAATATACCTATACCGCGAATATGTGGACGATGCCATAGCTAAGTTTTTATGTGCCGAACCATCTGCCGATGTAAAGGAACTATTGATCCTCGGCCTTAATCACGAAGAGCAGCACCAGGAACTTTTATTAACCGATATCAAGTATATTTTAGGGCATAACCCGCTGTTCCCTGCTTATAATAAAAACTATGTATCGCCAAAAGCCGAGGTTAGTGATGCCGGGTTTATAAAACTGAACGAAGGTATTTATGAGATAGGATTTGAAGGCGAAGGCTTTTGTTTCGATAATGAATTAAACCGACATAAAGTTTATTTGAACAGTTTTGAGATCAGCCCTAACCTGATTACCAATGCCGAGTATTTAGAATTTATTAATGCTGATGGTTACCACGATTTCCGCCACTGGCATGCCGAGGGTTGGGACTGGGTTAAGAACAATAAAATTGAAGCGCCGCTTTACTGGCATTTAATTGATGGTGAGTGGCATGCTTATACTTTTCATGGCTTAGAGCCGCTGCGCTTACATGAGCCCGCTTGCCATATCAGTTATTTCGAAGCTTATGCTTATGCCAGCTGGAAAGGTATGCGCCTGCCCACCGAGTTTGAATGGGAAGCCGCCGCGCCGCAGTTTGCCTGGGGTAAGGCTTGGGAGTGGACCGAAAGTTCCTACCTGCCCTACCCGGGTTTCACTAAAGCCGCAGGTGCAATTGGCGAGTACAACGGCAAATTTATGGTGAACCAAAAAGTTTTACGTGGCGCGTCCGAAGTTACATCGCCGGGGCATGGCCGTATTACCTATCGTAACTTTTTTCAAACACATTTACGCTGGCAATTTACTGGCATAAGGCTTGCTAAGTAAGTACGCTAACCATTAACCTATGAACCAGACAGCTGCACAATCTGAAATGATAGAAACATCGAAAAACGACTTAGAAACGTTTTATAACGATGTTATTAAAGGATTATCGGGCACGCCAAAGCGCTTAAACTCGATGTATTTTTATGATGCCGTGGGTGATAAGATCTTCCAGGAGCTGATGGGATGTCCTGAATATTATCCAACAAATTGCGAATTGGAGATATTTTCGACCAAAACCGCTGCGCTGGGACAATCTATTATGGCCGATGGTGATAGTTTCGACCTGATTGAGTTAGGTGCCGGCGATGCTACAAAATCATCCTACCTGCTTAAGTACCTTGTTAATCAACAAGCCGATTTTACGTACCTGCCTATTGATATATCAGCCAATGTTATCAACTACCTTAATGTAAAGCTGCCACTTACCATACCAGGTTTAAAAATAACAGGTTTAAACGGCGAGTATTTCGACATGCTTAAAAAAGCAGCATCATTATCAAACAGGCGCAAGGTGGTGTTGTTTATGGGGTCGAACATTGGCAATATGCCGGTACCCGAGGCTACGAATTTTTGCAAAGTACTACGAGAACATTTAAACCCCGGCGATATGGCATTAATTGGTTTCGATCTTAAAAAATCGCCAAAAATCATATTGGCTGCTTATAATGATTCGGAAGGCATCACCAAACGGTTTAACCTTAACCTTTTATTACGCATAAACCGCGAGCTTAATGCCAATTTTGATGTGAGCCAATTTGATCATTACGCTACTTACGACCCTGAAACCGGTGCCTGTAAAAGCTACTTAATAAGTTTGAAGGACCAGATAATAACTATAGGTAAAGAAACAATCCGCTTTATAAAAGATGAATATATTTATATGGAGATCTCGCAAAAGTTCACCATAATGCAAACCGACCAAATGGCCGCTAACACAGGTTTTAGGCCCGTCGACCGTTTTTTTGATATCAAGAAGTGGTTTGTAGATTCGATTTGGATGGCCGAGTAGCTTATCGCGACGCGTAAACTACCGGAGCTTGCCCTGCCTTTGGCGGGGTTTTTACTTTACCAAAATGCGGGCAGTTACAATCCTTTTTAAAGATGCCGCATGATGTGGTGCCTATCACAGCAACCAACCCTAATATAATAAGTTTACTTTTTAACATGCTTAACTGCTCCTATAGTTACTAATATACTAAACATTCCCATACCAGCGCCTACTGTATCTGCAAAAAGGTCGGCCCACTCTGCGCCGCGCCAGGTAAAAACCCATAGTTGCAACAGTTCAATTACGCCGCCATACAGCACAGCCACAATAGTTATTACAAACGCAGGCATAAACCATATAGTATCAGCCCCTTTTTTTCTGATATAATCGTTCCCGGTCAACACAACCAGCATAAAAAAGAACCCGCAATGCACCAGCTTATCAAACCCCGGAAAAAACAGGTGCGATTTGCCTGCGCTGCCAAAATCGGCATTACACATTATAAAAATAAACAAGGCCCACAAAATTGCGAGCCTGTTATATTTAAAAAATGTTTTCATTGTGCTTATGCGCCTACCAGGCCCTTATAATCATCGGCAGATAATAAACCATCTACGTCTGCAACGTTTGTAACGGTTATTTTAACCATCCAACCTTGTCCGTATGGATCAGAGTTTACCAATTCCGGCGCGCTGTCTAATGCTTTGTTAATTTCGGTTACTGTACCGGTAACAGGCATAAACAAGTCTGATACGGTTTTAACAGCCTCAATAGTGCCAAAAACCTCTTCTTTAGCCACCTCTTTACCTACCGAATTTATATCTACATAAACAATATCACCTAACTCGCCCTGGGCAAATTCTGTAATACCTATAGTAGCTACGTTACCTTCTAATTTAACCCATTCGTGGTCTTTGGTGTATTTTAATTCAGCAGGAAAATTCAT
>JACMRC010000207.1 GCA_014376655.1 Mucilaginibacter sp.
AGAAGAACGCGAAGGCAAGCAACGCAAATTCAGGGTATTAACGCTAAAGGATAAAAATATAGCTAAAGAAGAGCGTACTGAAAATACCGGTGCCGAGCGTGGCAAGCTGTTCCCTACTGATATTGGTTCGGTAGTGAACGATTTCCTGGTACAGCATTTTAAAGGTATTGTTGATTTTAACTTTACCGCTAAGGTTGAAAAGCAATTTGACGAAATAGCAGCTGGCTTAGAAGAATGGACTACCATGATAGGTAACTTTTACGCTCCGTTCCATGCTGATGTACAAAGCACTATTGAAACTGCTGATAAAGCTACAGGCGTACGCGAATTAGGTGTACACCCCGAAAAAGGTGAGAAAGTGTCTGTACGTATTGGCCGCTACGGGCCGTTTGTACAGGTAGGCGAAAATGCCAGCGACGATAATAAAGACTACAAACCTTTATACGCCAGCTTACGCACCGGCCAAAGCATTGAGACCATTACTTTAGACGAAGCGCTTGAACTATTTAAGCTACCTAAAGTGGTTGGCGAGTTTGAAAGCAAACCAATGAAAGTTGCTATAGGCCGCTTTGGCCCATACATTAGCCATAACAGCGCTTTTGTATCATTACCAAAAGAAATAGACCCGCTTGACGTTACCGAAGAGCAGGCGATTGAACTGATATTGGAGAAACGTAAAAAAGATGCCGAAAAGCTGATAAAAGCGTTTGATGAAGACCCGACAGTTAAGGTATTAAACGGACGTTGGGGACCTTATATTGAATTTGGCAAGCAAAACGTTAAGATCCCAAAAGAAATAACAGATCCGCTAACATTAACTTTTGAGCAATGTAAGGTATTAGCTGCTGCTGATGCTAAAACACCTAAAAAAGGTGGCAAAAAGTTCGCTAAGAAGAAGTAACAAACTCATTATTTGACAATTAATATTAATTAATAAATAATAATTTGTACTTTCGATACCCTATACCCCGTATTAACTAAGTTGATAATGGTACTATTTGTATAACCATTTTAGTTATACAAGTATTTTTTATCGCGATAACAATGCCTGCCTTAAGCAAAAAAATAAGTTTAAAACTCTTTTTTACATTAATAATTTCAGTAAAATTTTTCTGTAATACTGTTGTTGCACAAACAACGGGGGCTTGCCCATTAAACATTGATTTTGAACTTGGAAATTTTACAAATTGGCAGTGTTTTACGGGTCGCGTAGCTATTGTGGGCGGTGCCAACGTTATAACCGTAAATTCATCACCCCCTACAGTTAATATTCATGAGATTGTACCGAAAGGGAATAAAGTAGACCCTTACGGCGGTTTTTCGATTTCGCCTGCTGACGGCAGTGGGTATGCCGTAAAATTGGGTAATGACGGCACTAATGCGCAGGCCGAGCGGATAAGTTATTTATTTAATGTACCACCAAATCAGGCCGACTTTATTATAACTTATCAATATGCTGTTGTTTTACAGGATCCCGGGCATATTGCGGCCGAGCAACCAAGATTTACAGCAAAGGTATTTGATATCACAGCTAACAGCTATATCTCGTGCGGATCATTTGATTACGTTGCAACCGCAGCTTTACCCGGCTTTAAAAAATCTGCTAATTTTGCCAAAGACAAGGTTATATATAAAGATTGGACACCCGCCAGCATAAATTTATATGGATACCAGGGGCACCAGCTTAGGCTTGAATTTACAACTGCTGATTGTACCCAGAACGGTCATTTTGGTTACGCATACGTTGATGTTAACAATAGTTGTTCCCAATTAATTAAGGGTACTGACTTTTGCCCGTCAGAACCTACGTTTACGCTAAAAGGTCCGGCAGGATTTGATCAATATAGATGGTACAATGCCGATAGATCAATATTATTAGGTACGGGTATAAATCTTACCCAACCAAGCGCAAATGCCGACGGGACAACTGTATTTCTTGACCTTATCCCTTTCGTTGGGTTTGGCTGTAATTATACCACAAGCGCTACGGTACATGCGTTACCCGGATTTATCTATACCACTAAAGACCCACCGGCAGTTTGCTTTCCCACCACGGTTGATATAACTTCGCCCGTAATAACAGCAGGAAGTGACGCTAATTTAACCTATACGTATTGGCAAGACAATGCCATTAGCACCCCTATACCACAGCCGAAGCTTATTACAACTTCAGGCACCTATTACGTTGCAGCGACGGCACCTTCAGGATGTATAGATATTAGAGCTGTAAATGTTGTCATAAATTATTTACCAACAATAGTAATAACCAACCCGCCAACGGTATGTTTAAATACACCTGTAGACATAACGGTACCAGCGGTTACCGCCGGCAGTTCGCCGGGAGCAATTTTAACTTACTGGCGCGACGCGCAAGCAACCCAACCACTTAGTACGCCAACGGCAGTACTTACTGCCGGGACTTATTATATAAAAGCTACTAATGCAACAGGATGCATTACTGTAAAGCCTGTTAATGTAATGTACAACCCATTACCTGTATTAGTAACAAACGCCCCTGCTGCAGTTTGTTACCCGGATACTATTGATATCACCGCTGCCACAGTTACCAGCGGCAGCGATGCTAACCTTACTTTTACTTATTGGGCCGATGCGGTAGCATCAATCCCAGTAGCAACTCCTAATAAAATTACGCAAAGCGGTGTGTATTACATTAAAGCTACTAATACCAATGGTTGCGAAAAAATAGCACAGGTAATAGTTACTATAAATCCATTACCACAGTTATTAATTACTCCGCCCACAGAAATGTGTGCCCCTGTTAAAATAGATATAACCGCTGCTAATGTTACGGCAGGCAGCACTAATATAGGAACGTTAACTTATTGGGCAGACAAAAACACCACCATAGCGGTTGCCAACCCTAAAGCAATTACAGACAGCGGCACCTATTATATAAAAGCAACCAGCCCTTTAGGTTGCGAAGTTATTCAATCTGTGTTGGTAAATATCCATACCACACCGTTGGTGGTTGTAAAAAATCCTACTAAAGTATATGTACCAGCTACCGTTGATATTACTACAAAAGAACTTGTAACGGGCAGCACGCCCAACTTAACTTATACCTATTGGAACAATGCCGCGGCTACTGATCCAATACTTGATCCGAAAGCCATTATAAGGACTGGCACCTACTATATAAAAGGCAACAACACTTATTGTTATGATATCAAACCTGTAGAAGTATCAGTGAATATTGTTGCAGAGGTATTGGTACCTAAAGCCTTTACGCCTACAGGGATTGACAATAAAACCCTTTACCCTTTTCTTATCGGTGTTAAAAGATTGGTGACATTCAAGGTATTTAACCGCTGGGGGCAATTGGTATTTCAAACTGATAGCGCTGATCCAAAAAATGGATGGGATGGTGTTTATAAGGGGAAAATCCAGTTTTTAGATACGTATACGTGGTATGCGGAAGGATATGATTATACAGATAAAATAGTGCATAAAACAGGCAATACTATTTTGTTAAAATAATTGACGCATGAGGGTTGTAGGAATTTTATTTGTGTTGCTAATTGCGTCCTGTATAACTTGCAAAGCACAGGATCCGCATTTCTCTCAATATTTTTCATCGCCCTTAACCTTAAACCCCGCCACTACCGGTTTTTTTGATGGTGACTACCGGATTGCCTTGAATGAGCGGCAACAATGGTGGAATATTGGAGCCAGTTATAGTACCACCAGCCTGTCCTCAGATTTTAAGATCTTATCAGAACAGATTCCACAATTTGACACCTTTGGTATTGGCTTTAGCGGCATATTCGACAAATCGTTAAATGGTGCATTATACAGCAATTACATATCTGCTTCTACAGCATATCATAAAAGCCTGGCTGGTGAGGGCACGCAAACGTTGGCATTGGGTATACAGGTGACATTTGCCGATAGGTTTATTGATTTTAACAAACTATCGTTCGCATCGCAATTTAATATTAATTTTTTTGACCCAAGCGTGCCGATAAACGTTGGCAATAGTTATAATGATACCAAATACCTTGAAATAAATGCGGGGCTACTGTATACGCTTCATATAAATAAAAATAATTATTACCTGGGCACTTCCCTATATCATATAAACAGGCCGATAGAAAGGATCTATGACCCGGCAGGTTATAAAATCCCTTTTCGGGTAACCGCACACAGCGGCGGCGAAATCAATATTAACAGCTTATCATCGATATTATTTAGTGGCGTATACATGAATCAGGGAGGAATTTACGACAACCTTTTAGGTGCAGCTTATGCTTTTAGGTTGGATAATGACCTTAACTATACCAAGATATATTTAGGGGCTTGGTATAGGGTAAACGAATCTTATATTCCGTATATTGGGGTAGACTACAATAGTTTTAGCGCCGGTATTAATTACAACCTATCGGCCTTATCGGTAAATGGCTACCACCCTGCTACTTTTGAGTTTTCGTTAATTTTTAAGCATAGATCAAACAGTAATTCATCATCATTATGCCCGCGATTTTAAAAACGTTGCTTAAAGCAATAATTACTTTAGTGATTTTTGTTTACTTCCAGGTAAGTGTATTTGCACAATGCGCTACCCAAATAAGCAAGAAAGGCCAACCGCTTAAAATGGAAAGCACAGAAAATTACCAATATTTAAGGTTAGGCAAACAGTATTTCGGCATATCATTTAAGATAGTGATGGTAAAAAAAGCAAACGGTAATAAATTTCATGTCTCAATAAAATACACAAGCCCGTTAACAACATTCAGGTCGGGGCGCATGGTATTTAAATTGGCAAATGATACCGAAGTTTCGGTTAAACTTAAATTTATTAATGTCCAGAAAACTGATGATAAAAAATCAAATAACGATAATTACGAAATTGATTTAAGCGATGCCAACGTGGCTGATCTGCAACATAATGGGTTGAAAGAGCTGGCAATTTCTATCAAAGGCAACTCGTGTGTTATTCCGGTAAACAACCCTAAGTTCATTCAAGAACAAATTAGTTGCCTGCAAAGCAATTAGTTTAGCAGCCTTTATTTTTACGCTAATAGTATTAATAACAAAAGGTTTTTTATTATCCTTGCCGAAAATATCTCCAGTTAATGATAAAAGACCTCCCCGAAAATACCGTAACTGATATTGCTGTGGCTGTAGCGTTAGAGGGTGAGAATGCTGAAACCAAAACATTTCATGTATATCTTATCAACCTAAAAAACGAGCCTATAGAAAATGTGCTGATAACTTCAAAAGCTTATGGCGAAAAGAATGGCGAGCAAGTTAAAACCTCTACTCTGCGCCACATGTTCCCAATCGTCGAGAATGGCACCTACAAGCAAATCGAAATGATTGACGAGGAAACCTTTGGCTTAAACAACGAGTACTGGGTTAGCTACTACATAGGCACCCAGATCTACGACAAGAAATTCATCTTCCTGCCTGAAAGTATTATTGATAGCAATTTTATAAAGCTGCCCGTGGTGAATAAGCCGGGGGTGATGATAAAATAGGTTGGCAGTTTTGAGTTCGCAGTTGGCAAATTCCTTTTCGTTATTACTGCAAACCGCCAACTAAAAACTGCAAACTAACTATCAAACTTTTCCAACAACTTCAACAACGTTTCAAAATCCTTTGGATATGGGGCGTGTACGGTTATTGGCGTACCATCCATCTTTTTAAACGTAACTTCATACGCATGCAGCGCGAAACGTTTCATGATCGGCAGTTCTTCCTGATCTTTGCCTAAACGGTATTTGCGTTTAATGGCTGATAGAAATACCGGCTTGCCTTTATACATCTCATCACCTGCAATTGAAGCACGCTGGGTTGCCAGGTGGATGCGGATTTGATGCATACGGCCGGTTACCGGACGGCACTCTACCAATGTATAATGCTTGAAGAATTTTATTGACTGGAACCAGGTTTCGGCACGTTTGCCTTCCTGGCGACTGATGGTTACGTTGCCTTTGCCTACGTTTAATATCGGCAAATCAACCAGTAGTTTTTCAAAAACATGGGTACCATCAATTACTGCGTGATATACTTTATTAACCTGGCGTTTTTCAAACTGCATTGATACCGTACGATAAGCTTCAGGATTCTTGGCTACTATAAGCGCCCCAGAGGTCTCTTTATCTAACCGGTGACATATCTGAGCATCGTCCGAATATTCTTTAGCTAAACGCAGTATATTGATCTCGCCGCCCTCGCGTTCATCAAGCGAGCTTATAAAGGCAGGCTTGTTAATCACTATCAGGTCATCATCTTCAAATAAAATGAGGTCGGCAAATTTTGGAATCTTCATGTATAAAATAATAGGCGGTAAAAGTACGGTTTTTTACCCACTGTTGGCTTACGCCCTTGTGTCATTTCGAACGAGGTACGAGGAGAAATCTTATAAACCATACTTATCGTATGCATAAAATTTCTTTCTTCGTTCGAAATGACAACACGGAAAACCAAAAAATATTCGTTTGGTGCGGTTATTGCAATTTGAAAAATACATTAAAAAATCTAACTTAAAAACACGATGAGCGAGAAACCAACCAAACCTGAAGAAAAGGGATTTTTCGATAAGGTAATTGAAACCATTGAAGAACTTTGGGACGGAACCAAAGACAAAGCCGAAGATATAAAAGAAGCTGCCGAAGATAAAATACAGGACCTAACTAAAAAAGTAGCTCCTGCCAAAAAAGCTGCCTCTAAAAAAATAACAGCTGCTAAAACCGCAGTTAAAGCCAAAGTTGCCGATGCAACTACCAAAGCTAAAACAGCTGTAAAAGATGTTAAAGCTAAAGCTGATACCAAAGCTAAAGACATTACCACTAAAGCAAAAAAAGAAGTGGCCGATGTTAAAGCTAAAGCCGATATCAAAGCTAAAGCGGTTACCGCTAAGGCAAAAACTGCGGTTGCAAGTGCTAAAAAATCAGCAGGTACTAAAACTGATGCTGCTGCCGGCAAGGCAAAAAGAAAAACTACAGCATAACTAAATGCTTAGATAAAACAAAAGGCCCTCCCGACAATTGTTGGGAGGGCCGTTTTGTTATTGTGCTTCAAATTTGTAACCAACGCCTTTTACAGTGGCAACTATATCGTCGCCCAGTTTTTCGCGTAGCTTGCGGATGTGTACGTCGATAGTACGATTGGTAACCACTACCGAATCTTCCCAAATGTTTTTCAATATCACCTCGCGGGTATAAACCTTGCCCGGTTTTGAGGCCAGTAGGTATAACAATTCAAATTCTTTTTTAGCTAAAACTACCTTTGCCCCTGCCTTAAACACTAAATATGCTTCGCGGTCAATAACCAAATCGCCAATTTCAAGCTTATTATCGCTGATATCTTCAGCAGGCGCATTTCTGCGTAGTATGGCGTTTATGCGGCTAACTAATGCGCGTGGTTTTATAGGTTTAGCTATATAATCATCGGCACCAACATTAAAGCCGGCAATTTCAGAGTATTCTTCGCTGCGAGCAGTTAAGAACACCATAAAGGTATTTTTAAACTCGGGCATGGTGCGCATAATACGGCAGGCTTCTATCCCATCCATTTTAGGCATCATTATATCCAGCACAATAAGGTCGGGTAATGATCTTTTTGCTTCGGTAACAGCTTCCTGGCCATTGCGGGCGGTAAATACCTGGTAGCCTTCTTTTTTTAAGTTATACTCAATAAGCTCTAAAATATCCGGCTCATCGTCAACTATCAGTATCTTTTGTTTGGTTGAGGTGCTCATAGACGATTATAATTTTGTTATAAAAGTATGTACTTAAAAAAAGCTTACCGTAAAGTTAATATTAACAAATTGTTAACAGCCGCAATATCTTAACATATTATATAGGCTTACTAAACGTTTTGTTTAAAAAGTCTGTAAGCGCAGTACCGCTAAGGTTTTTGGCAACAATAATTCCTTGTGGGTCAATAATATAAGATGTTGGAATAGCTTCTATATGATAAAGGAATTCCGTCGGGCCCTCAAAGCGTTTAAGGTCTGATACATGTGTCCAGGTTAATTTATCTTTAGCGATAGCTTGTGCCCACTCAGGTTTACCTACGTCAAGCGACACGCCTAATATGTTAAAGCCTTTATCTTTAAAAGCAGCATAAGCTTTAACAACGTTCGGGTTTTCGGCACGGCAAGGGCCACACCACGATGCCCAAAAATCAATCATTACGTATTTACCTTTATAGTCTGATAGTTTAACAGGTTTATCATCTATGGTCATTGAAGTAAAATCAGGCGCTTTATGGCCGATAGATAATGGTTTAACAGCCATCATTTGACGCACATAATGTTGTACGGCCGGGTTATCGCTAAAAGTGCCGTTCTCCTTCAGGTAATCGGCATAAGTAACCATTTCCTTTTCATATCTCATTGGCTCTATAGATGATATAGCGTAAAATGAAGCTAATGCATTTTTGTTGTCGTTAACAAATTTTAATACTGCGTTGCTATAGCTCTCCATGTTTTTTGCAAACAACGGGCGGTATATCTTTAATAACGAATCCTCTTTACCGGTAGCCTCTAATTTAGTTTGGTACTCATCAACCACTTTACCGTTTAAGGCACCATACACAAGACTAAGCTTGTTAAACTCCTGGATCTTTTCAGAGTTTTCAGAACCTTTTACAACGTAGGCTCCCATCTTATCATTTAGGTTTGTTGTGAACTCTATAACGTCACCGTTTTTAGCTATCAAGTCAAATATTGATGTACCTATGCGCAGCTTATATAAATTAGCAAACGGTGTTGAGTGCTTAAACTCAAATTTACCGGCATCGTTAACGGCAACAGAATCAACTATATTTATCTGTGTGCTATCGGCCTCTAATAGGTAAACCTTTTTTATCTTACCCGGGTTTTGTAATGTACCTGCTATTTTAAATACCGACTCATCCTTACATGAGGCTAATACCAGCACTAAAGCTATAACGCTGTAAATTGTTGAACGGATTCTCATTTATCTTGATTCTAATTCTTTGATTAATAATTGGTTTGTAGCTTGCGGATCTATCTTACCTTTCGAGCTTTTCATTATCTCGCCCATAAACAGACCCAAAACGCCTTTTTTACCTTTTTGGTATTCTATAACCTTATCAGGGAATTTAGCTAAGGCATCTTTTATATATTGGCTTACATCATTGCTATCAGCAGTTATCAGTAAGTTCAGTTCGGCAGCCAAAGCTTCGGCAGTTTTACCTGGTGATTTAATTAGTGCAGGGAACAATTTATGCGAAGCAACAGTATTATTGATCTTACCGTCATCAACCAATTTAATTATACCAGCCAAATTAATTGGTTCGATATGCAGATCAGTGATATGCAGCCCACTTTCATTAAGGTATGATTTAACTGCACCCATCATTAAATGTGCCGCGGCTTTATAGTTTGATGTGTGTTTAATCAGTTCTTCAAAATATAATACAACTTCTCTATCAGCTGTAATAACCGAAGCATCGTAATCTGATAAACCTAAATCGATATATTTTTTATACAGCTGTGCAGGTAAAGCAGGTAATGTTTTACGGATGGTCTCCACATAAGCATGATCTAAAACCAATGGCATCAAATCCGGCTCGGGGAAATAGCGGTAATCATTAGCCATTTCTTTTGAGCGCAGTACAGATGTTTCGCCGGTATCGGCATTAAAGTTTAAAGTATTTTGGTCGATATGTTCGCCGGCCTCAATAGCTTTTACCTGGCGCGCAAACTCATGCTCAATGGCACGCTGTACGTTACGGATAGAGTTAAGATTTTTAACCTCGCAACGGTTACCATATTCGGTAGCTCCATGCAGGCGTACAGAGATATTTGCATCGCAACGCATGCTGCCTTCTTCCATATTACCGTCGCAGATATCAAGGTAACGTAAGGTTTTACGGATCTCTGTTAAAAACTGGCCCGCTTCTTCGGCGCTGCGCATATCAGGTTCTGATACTATTTCTATTAACGGTACCCCTGCCCTGTTCAGGTCAATCAATGAGTCTGCATGATGATTATCGTGCATACTCTTGCCCGCATCTTCTTCCATGTGGATATGGTGGATAGCCAATTCTTTTGTAGTACCATTAGCTAACCTAACCGTAACAGATCCGCCTAAACATATAGCATGCTGATCCTGGGTTATCTGGTAACCTTTAGGCAGGTCGGCATAGAAGTAGTTTTTACGGGCAAAGCTATTTTTTAAGTTGATGGTACAATTACAGGCCAGGCCCATTTTAACTGCATACTCAACCATGCGCTTATTTATCCGCGGCAAAGTACCCGGGTGGCCCAATGATATGGCACTGACGTGATGATTAGGCTCGGCCCCAAAAGCGGCAGAATCTGGCGAGAAAGATTTGCTTTGTGTAGATAGCTGCGCATGAACCTCCAATCCAACAACTAATTCATACTTTTCGGCTATTTCTACGGGTAGAAGTGTCATAATAATTGATTAATATATTTGCATTAATCAATGTCAAATATATAACTATTTAGTTTTAAATATTAAAAAACACGTCATTGCGAGCGTTAGCGTGGCAATCTCTACACGATAGGTAAACGATCTGCCTGTCGTGTAGAGATTGCCACGTCGTTTCACTCCTCGCAATGACGTGTGGAATATGTTATACTATAAAGCCTCTTGCTTTTTCTAATACAGCAGGTAATCCGTTTACATCTTTACCACCGGCGGTAGCAAAAAACGGCTGACCGCCACCACCGCCCTGTACTTCTTTAGCCAGTTCGCGGATGATGTTGCCTGCGTTTAAGCCTTTTTCTTTAACCAGGTTATCGGCTATCATTACCGTGATGTTTGGCTTGCCGTCTATAACAGCAGTTAATACCAGGTAAAGGTTAGGTACGATATCTTTTAGGTTGTAAGCCAGGTTCTTTATCGCGTCGGCATTTGGTAGTTCTACCTGTTGAGCGATGAAGTTAACGCCGTTGATAGCTTCGGCTGTTTTAGCCAACTCATCTTTTAAGCCTGATGATTTTTCTAAAATTGACTTCTCTATTTCTTTCTTTAAACGGGCGTTTTCTTCTAATAAACCTTCTATGCTTTTGGCAATATCCTTAGGGTTCTTTAACAACTCTCTAACCTGGTAAACCAGCTTGGTTTGCTCATTAATAAAGTTTTCGGCACCTAAACCGGTGATAGCTTCTATACGGCGTACACCAGCCGCAACTGCGCTTTCTGATATAATTTTGAAATAACCGATAGCGCCTGTAGCTTTTACGTGCGTACCGCCGCAAAGTTCTTTACTAAATTTCTCGTCGAATGTTATTACCCGAACAAAGTCGCCATATTTCTCGCCGAATAGCGCCGTTACTCCACTGGTTATGGCTATATCATAAGGTACATTGCGCTGCTCGTTAAGGGCGATGTTCTCGCGTACTTTTTCATTTACTATCGCTTCTATAAGCGCCAGCTCCTCGTCGGTAACTTTGGCGAAGTGTGAAAAGTCGAAACGCAGGTAATCGCTGTTAACTAACGATCCTTTTTGGTTTACGTGCGTGCCCAATACCTGTTTCATAGCGGCGTGCAGCAAGTGCGTAGCGCTGTGGTTATTCATGATGTTGTTGCGGCGCTCTTTATCTACAATAGCAGTTAAAGCGTCATCAATATCGTCAGGCAGTTTATCTATATAATGAACAATTAGTCCGTTCTCTTTCTTGGTATCAGTAACATAAACTACCTCACCATCCGGGAAAACCAGTTCGCCGGTATCGCCTACCTGGCCACCGCTTTCGGCATAGAAAGGCGTTTTATCCAATACCAACTGGTATTGCTCCTTGCCTTTAGCGGTTACCTTACGGTATTTGGTTACGTGCGAAATCGTCTCAGTTTCATCATAACCGGTGAAAACAGTTTCTTCCTCTTTCAAAGTAACCCAATCGCCGGTGTCAACTAATGATGCTGCTCTTGAACGTGCTTTTTGAATATTCATCCAAACATTGAAACCATTTTCATGAAATTTATAGCCATTTTCACGAAGTATCAATTCAGTTAAATCTTTTGGAAATCCATAAGTATCGTATAACAAAAATCCGATATAGGCTGGTAAATATTGTGTGTAATTGGTTAATGCCTCAAGAGCTTCTTTATAGTCTACTTTATTATTTAATTCGTTTTCAAATTCAGGGAAACCAAATCCACCGTCCATAGGTGTAGGAATTTCACTGAAAATAAAATTGGCACATTGATATACTAACTCATTAATTTTAAAGGTATCGTATTGCTTTACTTCTGATTGATCAATCTTCCACCATTTTTTTTCAGGTTCATTTTTTAAGAGATCTTGGATATCATTCAAATATTCGATGTATTCGTTAATTAAAATGATACCATTTCCCAATGTCCTTAAAAATGACTTCTCTTCTTCTAATATGATTCTTTGCACAAAATCCTTTTGGCTATACAACTCATCAAACACACCTTTAAATTGGTCGGCCAACAAAGGCACCAGCTGGTTTAAAAATGGTTCTTTAAATTCTAAGTATTGGTAAGAGTAACGTACCGCGCGGCGCAAAATCCTGCGGATAACATAGCCGGCTTTATTGTTGGAAGGTAATTGACCATCAGCGATAGTAAAGCTTACCGCACGAATATGATCTGCCAATACACGCATAGCAACAGCAGTGTTCCAATCAGCATCACCCGGAACGGCAGCTGGATTATATGGTTTACCAGATTTTTGCGATATAAATACTATCATCGGGCTAAACACATCGCTATCGTAGTTGCTTTGCTTACCCTGTATCACGCGCACCAAACGTTCAAAACCCATACCTGTATCCACATGTTGGGCAGGCAACGGCTGTAACGATCCGTTTTTTAAACGGTTAAACTGCATAAACACGTTGTTCCAGATCTCAATAACCTGCGGATCATCTTTATTTACCAGCTCAGAACCTTTTACCTTTAACCTTTCACCATCTGACCTATTATCGTAATGGATCTCAGAGCAAGGTCCGCATGGGCCGGTCTCGCCCATCTCCCAAAAGTTGTCTTTCTTATTTCCTAACAGGATATGATCTTCGGGTACAAAAGCTTTCCAAAAATCAAAAGCTTCCTGATCTTTAGGCAAACCCTCTTTATCATCGCCCTCAAAAATGGTAACGTAAAGGCGGCTTTTATCTATTTTATATACATCTGTCAATAATTCCCAACTCCACTCAATAGCTTCTTTTTTAAAGTAATCGCCAAAGCTCCAGTTGCCCAACATCTCGAACATGGTATGGTGATAGGTATCAATACCCACTTCTTCCAGATCGTTATGCTTGCCCGATACACGTAAACAACGTTGCGTATCCGCAACGCGCGGCGATTTGGCCGGAGCCTCTCCCAAAAATATATCCTTAAACTGATTCATACCTGCATTGGTGAACATCAGCGTAGGGTCGTTTTTAACAACAATAGGTGCAGAAGGCACTATAGTGTGCCCTTTAGAAGCAAAAAAATCAAGAAAAGCCTGTCGTATTTCGTTAGCGGTCATAATCGCAAAAGTGTGAAAATTTGCTTGAAAAAAGTGAAAAAATGTGTAGTTATTGCACTTTACTTCACTACAAATCCGAAATCGAAAATCCGAAATCCGAAATTATCACTTACATTTGTGTATGGCTTACAAAGAACACGAAATAAGCAAAATGTATTATACCATGGGCGAGGTGACGACT
>JACMRC010000208.1 GCA_014376655.1 Mucilaginibacter sp.
CATTTAAATTCATCGTCCAATGTATCAGCCTTCAACAAACCGTTCAATATTTCGTAAGCCCCAAACATGGTGTAGTCATCCAGTTCGGTAATATTAGTTAGCATATTGGGCTCGGCCATATAATACCAGTTTAAAAATATCAACCGTTTTAATGCTTCAATTTTAACGGCAGTATCATCATTGCTTTTATACAAATGCAGGTATTGATTATGGATAGCCTTATAATCTGTAAACAAGGCCGGCGCGTTTGTGTTTTCGACAGAAGTACCGCCCGCCTGCGCATAACTAAACACAGAGCTTGCAGATAGTTGCAGTTCATTATCTGATAGTTCACGAAGCTGGTTAGTCATAAGCAAAACATAAATCTCAAAGCTAAATTATTCTTTTTAAAATGATGGCTATCTTAGCGGCGTAATTTACGCATGACGAAATTACTCACCCCGACATCGCTTCGCTCGTCACCCCTCTCTTCGCCTTAGGCGGAAAGAGGGAAGGAAAAGGAATAAAACCACCCTCTTTCCGCGCAGCGAAGAGAGGGTCGCGCATCCCGATAGCTATCGGGACAGGGTGAGTAAACGGCGAACTATGCTAAACATTTATTTACACTATGCCCGTACAACCATACGCACCATTTGAAACTGCCAACTTTAGCAACAAACTTTGCTTTTTAACCGGGCAAACGCTTAGCAGCGAAGACGAGAAGATCCAGGTTTTTCCGCAATGGCTGATGCGCATGTATGACCTGGAAGAGAAGCCCTTTAAGCTGCTCGACGAAAGCATGGCTACCTACAAGGATATTAAACTACCCTGCGCCGCAGCTGTTAACGAAGCTTATCTGGAACCTTTAGAGGCAGAAATATCCGCAACATTTAATGGCGGTTATGAAGCGGTTAAAGCTTTAGACGAGCTGAAGATCTTTCAATGGGCGGGAAAATTATTGTACGGGATAATTTTTAACGAGATCCAGGCCGGTATCCGTCAACAATATGCAAAGGGCGAGGAGTTTAATATTTCGCAGTCTATCATTCATAAATTTAGCAACCTGCATTTAATGTTGCAGGGCATTAACCTGCCTGTGTTTTTTGAGGACTTTAAGCCCTACAGCATTTTCCTGTTTAAGGTTGATAATAACGAGCAGGAGTTTGGCTATCGCGACGAGATAAATACGCTTACGTTTGCTTTGCGAATAAAGGATTTTGGGCTGATAATCTGTTTCCAGGATAATGGGGCCAATCGCAGGTATCACCAGGAAACATTGGATAAGATTGGCGATAATGCCCTGCACCCTATCCAATTTGAAGAGTTTAGCGGGCGGGTATTTTACTCGGCTTACTTGTTTAGCCGCCTGCCCGAGTATAATTTACTACCCGTTGGCGAGGAGTTATATATTGAAGCTATGCCCCTTCGGGGGATAAGCAGTAAGCCGCTTTTTGATAACTGGCAAAATAAAACGTATGGGCAGGTATTAGAAAACTTCTGGAAAAACTGGGGCTTCCTGCTATTAGAGATCATTAAAAACCCCGAAGAACCCATGAGCTTTTTGTTTGATGCCGGTGGCAACTTTGTTAATGCAACAACGATCCAACTCCCGCGCTAAGCTGGTGTACAAATTGAGGTAATACATCGGGATGCAAAATAGCGGTAATAAAAACCCCGCATAAAGCGCCAAAAAAGTGAGCATCGTGGTTAACGTTATCGCGGGCATGTTTTGAGGCATAGTGGCAATACACCAAATACAATATACCAAATATTATAGCCGGAATTGGTATAGGTAAAGGTATAATCATCATCTTGGTCATTGGGGAATACATAATAAAGCTAAATATTACCGCGCTTACTGCACCCGAGGCACCAAGGCTATGGTACCAGTAATCGTTTTTATGTTTAACTACCGATGGTAGGTCGCTTAAAATTAAACTGGCTACATAAAGCAAGCCAAATTGCCAATGACCAATAGCTCCTTCCAATTGAAAGGCAAAGAAATAATATGATAGCATGTTAAAAAACAAGTGCATCCAGTCTTTATGGATCAAGCCGCTTGTTATAACTGTAAACACATTTTTTTTGCGATATACACTATATGGGTGCAGCATCATTTTGCCGTACAGATCCTCGTTATTAAATGCCAGTAAAGATGCGCCTATTGTAAGGGCAAATATGAAAGACGCCACCGGCGCAAATTGTAAGTATTCTATCATTTCAGGTCTAATTTAGCAGGCCGCATTAAACGGCCCACTGGGTAGCGAAGATATGTTTTTTCGAAATACGGCGAGTTGCGATACACAAAATTTAACTGTGCCGACGCGCTTGCTGCCATGGTGGGGTCTTTTGCTTTAGCTTCATCCAATTGTTTGCGCAGATCCGGGTTTTTCTTTAACAGTTCGGCAGCCACATCTTCAAAAACATAGGGCGAGTAACCCTCTTTCGAACTCAATATAGAATCGAAAAAATTCCAGGCAAAGTAAGAGTCCACACCTTTTGGCTCCAGTGTTTCCACAATAAAGCGGTTAAGCGCCTGGTTAGTGTAAACTACGTAATCGCCCTCATGAAATTTAGCTTGCCCGTTGCTCCACATCAATTTAACATCACTATGCAGATAGTGGCCCTCGTAAGGTTTAGAAATTGTTTTATAATCAGCTATGTAATAAGTCTGCATGAAAACGGAAGTATCATGCGCTAATTGGTGCATAGCTACTTTATTTAGCTTGTACAAGTCTATAACCTTACCCCATGCCTGCGGGATGATGTAGGCGATAGGCTTATCCACGCTTTCCGTAGCCACATAATTATCAAAATATTTAATGGTTTTGGTAAACGGCTTGCTTCGGTCGTAGTATAAGCGGCTTAGTCCGCTTACCTCGCTTGGTTTATAGCCGCCAAAATATCCTTTAAAGGTTAGGCTATCATAATGCGTATAATCAACCGCCCAACCCATGGCAAATGTTTTTTGTTGCTTAACATCTTCATCAGCTTTGGCTTTTACTTCGCCTATTAGTTTAGCATCGCGCTCGTTAATATCAACCAGGGCCTGCATAAAATCATAAGTGGCCCAAACGCGTTTGTCAAACTCTTTTAGCATGTGCGTTTCGGTAATATAGCTTATGATGTTATGTTGCGATGTATAGCCGGTTGCGAAACGCGGCGTTTCTAAAAAGCTTACTATGCCATTATCCGGCGTGGTGTCTTCGCTTTCAACATACGGGGTCATTTCAAAGCCGCTTGCTTTCATCCGCTTATATAACTCGGGCGATAGCGTTTTTGACGTATAGTCGGCCAGTATGCGGTTTTGCTTATCCTTCTGGGTTTCTATCAGCGTCATTACATATTGGTAATCGGCACCATCGCTGGTATGGTTGTCCAGGAAGATCTCGGGTTTCCATGTGTTAATAATGGTTTCTAAAGCAATGGTATTGCGGCTATCAACCTTAATAAAATCTCGGTTAAGGTCCAGGTTGAGCGAGTTGCCCCGGAAACCATAAGCGCTTGGCCCGTTTTGATTGATGCGGCTAAGGCCACGGTTTAAGCTGCCATCAATATTATAAAGCGCTACAATACATATCACCACATTTTTTGGCAAGGCATTCTTTTTAAGCAGGTCGCGGGCAAACATCATACTGGCATCAATGCCTTCCGGCTCGCCGGGGTGGATGCCGTTATTAATTAACAATACCCGCTTGTTTTGCTTTTTGATGATGGCCGGATCAAAAACCTTATCGCGCGATAGCACCACCAGCGTTAATGGTTTACCAATATCTGTCATGCCGTAATTTATCAGCTTCATCTGCGGGTTGGTTTTTACCAGCTTATTATAATAGCTGATAACTTCCGGATAGGTTGCCGTGTAGTTTTTATCTTTATGTAATTCAAAAGGAGTTAGCTGGGCGCGCGCGGCACCAAAAAATAAACAGGCAGAGAGCGCCAGGGAAAATATTTTCATTGTGATTTTTTTAAGCAAATAATTACGCCCTTTAAGGTACATATTATTCAGAAACGCCGGTAATTTCGGCCCGGATTTTTTTAGGGAGACTTTTAAGGATCAAGTCGTAGGAGTGATCTATCATGTCCAACAATTGTTTGTAGGTTAATGTACCGTTCATGAAAACGGTGTTCCACATTTTTTTATTCATGTGATAGCCAGGTATTACTTCGATATAACGCTCGCGCAATTCTATAGCAAGTTCCGGGTCGCACTTAACATTAAACCGGTCGCCTTGCTCTAAACCGGTAATTAAAAAGATCTTGCCGCCAACTTTAAAGACCAAGGTATCCTCACCAAACGGAAACCCTTCGGTAACACCCGGTTTTGCCAGGCAATGGTCGCGCAGTTCTTCTATATTCAAGCGTTAATTTATCTGTTTGGTGTAA